>DATLNW010000015.1:0-15910 GCA_035536575.1 Lysobacterales bacterium | reverse complement strand
CAAAATCGACTTTGAGACTCACACCGCTTTTAAAAGTTAAGAAAAAAACATATACAACATCCTTAAATTCCGCGGTAAAAGAAAAATTGATTTTTTTTGACCAATCACTAAGAATTCCAAAAATTCTTTCCTGATCGATTTTGTTTTCAGAAAAAAAATCCAGGTCTTCTGAATGACGATGTTTTAAATATAAGTAACTTAAAGCTGTGCCGCCTGTGAAGTAAAAATTGTCTCTCAAGTATGAGTCCTTACTTATTTCAGTGAGAATTGTTGTTTGTTCGGGCGTGAAGAAATTGGTTTCCCCCATATCATTAATTCTAGCAGATGCCTCTGCGGATAGTATAGATCAAGCTTATCCCAATGCTTCTTCACATCCGCCAGCTTGATCTTCTCCTCCCCTGGGCCGTAATTGATCATCCGCTCAAGGATGAAAATCCTCCCCTTCTCGGTCTTCTCAAGCTCTTCCACATCATAATCCCACAAATAATGCGGTCTCTTTCTCTTAGTCTTAACAGCCATAACCAAATTCTACCCCAAAACCGATCTTGTGTAAACAGCGGGGTTATGATAATATCCAAATCATGAGCATTGGTGCTGAAATCCCCGACTTTCCTGCCCCGTATGAATCTGGCCCACAGAAGTTGGCACAGGAGCCTAGCTCAACTAATGCAACAAAACAAGCTCCAAGAGAAGAACTCAAACCCAGTAAAGTGCGAAGACAAATAAAAAGAGGATTAAAAATTGCCGCTTCCGGAAAAGTAGATCGCGATACTAGAATCACTTATACCGTCGATCCTCACGTAGGTATAGAAACTTTGGGAGTTGAGGTTGACAAAAAACCCAACACAGATAGGCGTGGTCGTCAAATCGACGGCAAACATGAATTAACTGTTTTTCAAGTTTCGCAAAGACCAGGAAATGTTATAGAACCCGCTAAAATAGAAACTACATTCTATGACGGGCGAGTCTCAGCTCACCATCAGATTGGCAGACAAGATAATACATTAACCGAAGGTAGAGCAGTAATCTCCAGCTTGAGGCGTAGACGAGGCAGAAGAGCTTAAATTTTTTCACATCCCATCCGTATTTTTCATGGGGCCCATGAGGTGGATATGAAGGTGGTCTATATCCTGTGCTCCCCCGCCGTTTATTCCTATTCTGTGAGGCTTATCAGTTAGCCCTTCTCTTTTAATCATCTGCTGAACAACTTGAAAAACCTTCTGAAAAAGAATTGGATCCTCAACCGCCTGAAATTCAGTGACGTGCTTTTTGGGAATTATCAAGAGGTGTACTGGTTTTACCGGATGAATGTCAGGAAAAACCATAACATCATCGTCCTGATACATAAATTCTTTTTTTATCTCCCCAGTTGCGATTTTACAAAAAATACAATCCATAAATGCTAATTTCTACAAATTTTATGCAAATATATTCGAATTAATTAGTATGTAATTCGTAGGAATTCGCATGTCAAAGTTTTTCCAACACTTTAATTATATCACCTAGATTCAACTTTGTTGGTCGCATCTTGGGATTTTTGGGCGTACCATTCAGAAGCATTTTTTTGGATACGTGGAGAAACCAAGTCGCATCAGGATCAATCTTGCTTAGTTGCTCATAAGCCAGCGTCAGATCAATTCCCTTTTTTTCATCAGTTGAGGGAATTGTCTTTATGCGGACATAACCTTTGCGCGGATCCTTACGGACTACCAAAACATATCCCATTTTCTGGGCCAGTTTCAACACGGTATCATTTAGAGTCTCAAATCCCATCCCCTTTCCATATTTTGTTTTGAATTCAATACCTTTTTCCCTAATTTCCTTCTCAGCCCAAATTCTATTTTCAAAAGTATGGGTGATCGCGTCAAGACAGACTGTTCCGAAATTTACATAATCCATATCCTGACCTTGTTTTAACAATTTATACCCTTCCAAAAGGCCAAGAAGTGAAAATTCATGTAAGTCATCCGCTGCATCTTTCCAAAATACTTCCTTGAAGTGATCAGTAGCCACAATGTACTTAACAATCCTTGAAACAGCTTCTTTGTGAACTGGCGTGAGACTGCTTCCCTTTTCTACCTCTGACAACACGTAATTCCATGTAAGTGATGCTGCTGAGACTTTGGTATCCTGAGTCTGGTGGTGATCAAGTGGAGTAAGTCCGGTGTCCACATGTATCACCTCATCATCCCCCATGTGCTCTATAGGGTTAAGCATTAAGCGTGAAGCGTTAAGACCACTTTCCCCTTTACCGTTTACCCTTTTCCCTACTTTTTCCCCTGCAGGAACGAATTGTACATTCGCATTTTCCCAGCCGGGTAAGAATTTCCGGATAAGCCATACGGATCCGATTGCATCCCAGTCCGGCGACATATGAGTGACTATAATTTTCATAAGGCAAGTATAGCATGGATTGTATAAATTCGAAATTAGAATATCGAAACTCGAAACGAATTCAAATGACAAAAATATAAAATTCTAAACGTTTTGATATTTGAAAATTATAATTTTGGTATTATTTCGGATTTCGGATTTCGATATTCGGATTTAAGATTTGTTGTACCAAAATCTGTGGCTCTTGACAAATTATCCTAAATATCTGAAGATGAATAGAGAGGACTATTATGGATCCAGCATCGCTTTCAAATCTTGATCCCAAACTACGCGAAACTTACGAACGGGTAATGGGCGCGACAACGCCAGCTGTATCCGACACACCTCCTACTGCGGACAATCCTACACCTCCTGAAGCAGGAGCCACATCAACAGTTGCAACACCTATTGCAGCTGATACTGCCCCCATAACACCGTCTACTGATGAACTGAGTCCAACTATCCCGGCACCGGTTATGGAAAATTCTGCGCCTTCGGATCAACCCCAAACAGTAACTATAAATCAACCCTTACCAAATCCCACAAGCATGAATCAGCTCAAAACATCTCATGGACATATGGGACTAATTAAAATCTTGTATATTCTTGGTGCAATAATGTTTTTTGTAATTTATATATTTTTCTGGATGAAGATCCTCAACCTCAATCTTCCGTTCTAAAACAGAAGTAAGAATTACGAATTAAGAATAAAGCACCCTTACTTCTTAACTCTTACTTCTTAATTCTGCTTGAGGGAATAGTCCTACTTCTGGAGTTTATTTAAAACTTGTTCAATACCTAAGAGCTGCGTATCCGAGCCTGTTCTTTCTTTCCACTCAATTTTATCTCCACTTTTACTGCTGACGACCAATCTGACAGGTATTCCGATCAGATCTGCATCTGCAAATTGATTTCCTACAGATACATCCTCCCGGTCATCATAAAGAACTTCAATCCCCGCATCTTGCAATTTTTTATAAACTCCCTCAGCCTTCTCATTGCTTTTTATTGAAACTAGATGGACATCAAAAGGCGCAACTGATGCCGGCCAGACAATTCCCTTTTCATCGTGATTTGTCTCAACAATTGAACCCAACGTTCTCCCTATTCCAATTCCATAACAACCCATGTAATATTGTTTTTCTGTACCGTCTTTGTCTATAAAAGTAGCGCCTTTCATTTTTTTGGAATAGTGGTATCCGAGTTGGAAAATATTGCCAACCTCTATTCCGCGGAATATTTCATAAGGCTCCCCTGTCTCAGGATACAGGTCACCTGGTCTCGTCTCTTTGAAGTCATAAAATTTTTTAGGAAGCGGCAAGTCACGGCCAAAATTTACGTCAATTGCATGATAATTGGTCTTGTTTGACCCCATTTCAAAATTGATCCTATCTTTCATGGAATCATCCATAAAGATTTTTACTTTCTCTGGAAGATTTAGAATTCCTGCGTACCCAACTTCTGCCCCTGTCAATTCTTTTATTTTTTCAGGAGTTACCAGAACCAAACTTTGGCAACCAATTATCCTTTTGAGCTTTGTTTCATCAATATCATATTCTCCGCGAACTGAGGCTGCAATAATTTCACCTTTTTCAGTCTCAAAAAGAATAGTTTTTGTGGTTGCCTCAACTGGTATTTTAAGAAATTTTGCAAGCTCATCAACACCTATTATTCCTTTTCCCTCAACTTCCTGCATCGGACGCTGCTCTTCGTCTTTCTGATCAAATGATTTGGCTTTGGTCGGAGCAATTTCTTTATTGAAATATAGCTTTTTCGATGGAACATAAAAAATTGTGTCTTCTCCTGCATCAGACCTCACCTGAAATTCGTGGGCATAATCTCCACCTATATCTCCATTATCAGCAGCAACCATAAATGTCTCAAGCCCCAGCCGGTCAAAAATTCGTGAGTAGGTGTTGCTCATGTTTTCATATTCTTTTTTAAAATCTTCTTCATCTGCATGAAAAGAATATCCATCTTTCATGATAAATTCACGGACGCGAAGAAGCCCGCCCCGCGCTCTGAGTTCGTCCCGAAATTTTGAGGCAAATTGATAAACTTGAAATGGCAGATCCTTATAACTTATCTGAAATTTTCGGACCAGATCCACCATCATCTCCTCAGCTGTTCCACCGAGGACAAATTCCATTTCGCGTCTGTCTTTTATCTTAAGGAGGCCAAAATCTGCTTTATCACGGTTGGTCTCCTGCCACAGAGATAAAGGATGAAGAATAGGTGCAACTATTTCCTGAGCCCCTGCGCGATCCATTTCTTCTCTCGCTATTCTAATAATTTTTTGCTGGACTCTTTGCCCAAGTGGCAAAAAGTAATATCTCCCGGCAGTGCTTTCCCTTATAAATCCTGCCTGGTAAAGCAGCTTGTGGGACGCAAGTGTCGCGTCCTTTGGCACATCTTTAATCGTCTTTCCAAATAATTTTGAATATTTCATATTTTTATAAGTATAGCATGAAAAGTGTTTATGATTTTGTTTATTTTAATTCTCTGGCTCAGCGCATCGGGTAGAGACAATTCCCGATGCGCTAAATCCGGTTAAATTAAATATTACTCTGAACTCCTATGTTCTGCAGAACTCGTCTATATCCTTGCGCAAATACAACACCGTTCATGCATAAAAACCTTTTGTCTCCCAATGGATACACCACAATTGCATTAGAACGGCTAATTGTGTCACGAATTGCATCGTCCCTTCTGCCACCAAAATGTACTTTATCAAACTTTCTAAGAACATCTTTTTCGACGACTACAGAACTTTCGCCGATTTTTCTTCCTGTAACCGCCTCTAGATCAATTCCTTCACCATCAATGAAATCGGATTGACAACCTAGTATGCCAGCTGCAAACCTTCTGTCATATGATCCTAAAGATGAAAGCAGCAATAAACCACCCGAACTGGCACGCCTATTTCTAACAACCATGTTCGTCGGAACTACTATTTTTTTATCTAACCTATTGTTTAATGTATTTCTTACATCTTGATGTTCTCTTACTGCTTCTTGCACATCACGACTGTGAACCAACGTTTCTCCTTCTAGTTTTATAACCACTGAATCATCTTCCCGTGTTCCCTCAATAAGCTCCCTTGCGGTATCGCAGAGGAAGATCCCCCGTCGCAACAATCTCTCCCTGCCGCACGAGGGTATTTTCTACATCTTCATGGTTAATATCTCTTTCAATCATAATATTTCACCTCCAATCCGGACACAAAAAAAGCCCTCGCAAATCCCCAAGAAATCTTGGAAACTTACAAGGGCGTTTTACCGCGGTACCACCTTGCTTTTCTAATTTATCTATAAAAAAACACACCCCTTGGTGTGCAAAGATAAATTATTCTTATCCCTGCTCCACTTTCGCGACACAAGTTTGTTCTGTAACGGGAACTTCCCGGATTGGTTAGTACTAGATTTTCCCAATCAACTTGTCTGGTAGGATGCCAGACTATAACGCTTTATGATTCGATTATATAAAATAATCCTGGAATTGTCAAATAAAATGTAGTTTGAGGAAAATTTATGTCTGGTCTACTGTTTGTTCGACTTCCTGCTTGCTGACAGGTTTTATCATTTGTATAAGCTGCACTATTGCAAAGGCAACAAGTGCATAAACGGCTGCTGCTATGATTGTTGACCATTCAAATATAGATCCAGTGCCTGTTGCGGAAGAATTGAACAATCCGACAAATGGCCCTGCAAACGGACTGCTAAGTGCATAAACAAAAGTCGCGAATCCGCTGGCCGGATTGGCGCCCAAAGCCTTTAAGACCATCCTGAAGGCAAGCAAAACTTCGATGAGTGCCAGAATATACCAAATTATCTGATAAGCTCTAAATATATTCTTTTTCTTCTGAAAAACTTTTTGGGGGTGCTCAGGTGTAACAGTAGGAGGAACAACAGTCGTGGTTGTTCTTACCACTTCCTGAGGCGCAATTGTTGCCGATGTAGTTACTGTTTCTTCTGTCTTTGCTTGTGTTTCGTCCATATTATCCTCTTAGTTCTTTAAGCACAGCCTGTATGGCTTTTGCTATAAAAGTATCCTGTATAGCTTTATCATACTGTGATCTTTCGCGGAATGCAAGGGCCTGTTCTGTAACAGGTGTTGAGAGATTTGAGGACTTAGCCTGCTCTACTGCCCATTTTCCACTTGAGGTTGAGCCTATTATTCCATCAAATTGTGCGAGAGTGGGATCCTTATCCAAGGCATCATTCACCATATCCAGTAAAAAGCTGGAAATAATGCCTCCTTCCTGCCATACAGTTACTGAGTCTTGAAGATCGATTTGATAATCTGACTTTTTGAGTATGGAAAGTCCCTCGGCAATTGCCTGCATCATCCCGTACTCAATTCCATTGTGGACCATCTTTACAAAATGTCCGGCACCACCCGTCCCAAAGTAACCATGAATTCCATTGGGTAGGGAAAGATCGTCCAGAACGGGTACCAGGAACTGATATGCGTCCATATTACCGCCAACCATCATACTGCATCCATTCTCAAGTGCATGAATTCCCCCGGCAACTCCTATTCCCAAAAATTTCACGCCTCTTTTTTCAAATTCTTCAGAATGCCTCTGTGTATCTTTATAATTTGAGTCTCCCCCATTGATTACCACATCTCCTGCCTCAACTATTCCGTTAAGCTGCTGAAGGGTTGTTTCCGTTGGCTCACCAGAGGGTAACATAGACCAGATAATTCGGGGTTTTCTCAAAAAATTGCGGAGTTCATCAATGGTGTAAGACAGAGTTAACTTCTGACTGACTACATATTCTGCCGACTCAATCCGGATTGCATCAAGTACTTCTCTTGATCTATTCCAGACAACCACCTCATGCCCTGAGGCCAAAAGCTTTTCAGTTATCAATCTCCCCATTTTACCAAGACCAAGGACAGCTACTTGCATAATTATTAACGGGTACCACTAGTATCAAGAGTACCACGTGTATCACGGGAATGAAAGCATACAGCTCGTGGTACTTGTGGTACACGTGCTACCCGTGATACTTCTATTATAACCATTTCCGCGAGTCTTTCTCAATAAGTATGTTTGCTTCCTCAGGACCCCAGGTACCTTGGGAATAAACAGAAATAGGAGTTTTATCCCTGTCCCATCCATTCAAGATGCCGGAAATAAGCTTCCATGAACTCTCAAGCTCATCCGATCTATTGAATAGAGTCTGGTCTCCTTTGAAAATATCCAGAAGTAACTTTTCGTATGCGTCCATGAATCCATCTTTAAATTCCTCTGCATAAGTGAACTTCATATCAACTGTTCCCAGAGCAACCTTCTGACCCGGGGTTTTGACAATAACCCGCATTCCTATTCCTTCATTTGGCTGAATTTTAATCGTGAGAACATTTCCCACCTCAGGACAGCCATATTCTTTGAATAATAAATGACATGTTTGGCGGAAAACTATCCTGATGTCCATACGTTCTTCTTTTAGTCTTTTGCCAACCCTTAGATAAAAAGGCACATCCCGAAATCTCTCCGTGTCCACAAACAATTTCATGGCAACATAAGTATCAGTCCGGGAATTAGCTGCTACGTCTTTTTCATCTCTGTATCCTGCGTATTGTCCCCGAACTACATACTCACCTGTGTCTTTTGGATCAATAGGCCTTATGCTTTTAATCGCGGCAGCCCGCGCATCCCTTACCCCTTCTTTCGAAAAGCTTTTTGGCTGTTCCATCGCAACTGTTGCCAGAAGTTGGAGAAGATGGTTCTGGGCGACATCACGAAGCATGCCAACACCATCAAAAAATTTGCCGCGCTTTCCCACTCCTTCGTCCTGCACCCAGGTTATCTGTACATGATCAATGTTATCCTTGTTCCAAACAGGCTCAAAAATGCTATTGGCAAAACGGAATGCGATCATATTCTGGACTGTTTCCTTACCAAGATAATGATCAACACGATAAATTTGTTCTTCGCCAAAAATGTCTGACAATTTCTTATCCAATTCCTGTGCAGTCTCCAGATCCCGTCCAAAAGGTTTTTCGATTGCGATCCTAGTCCACTTCTCAGAACCCTGCCCGCATCCCTCTGAAAGCTTACTTTTTTTGAGATTTTTAAGAATTGAGAGATAGTTGTCAGGAGGTGTAGCCAGATAAAAAAGCCGCGTAATGCACGCTCCGATTTTTTTGTCATACAAGGCAAGCTTATCTATCAACTCATCATATCCTTTTCTTTCATCAAACAAACCTTGTTGATAAAAAATGTTTTTTGCGAATTCATCCCACTGTGGATCTTTGTGGGTTTCAATCTCGTCTCCTAGCATGTGGGCGTATTCTTCGTTACTAAAAGGACGTCTGGCAAACCCGACAATATAAAATTCCTGTCCCAGTTGCCCGAGCTTATACATTGAAAATAATGCAGGAATTAACTTATGCTGCGCCAAATCTCCTGTAGCTCCAAAAATGACAAGTACAAATGGGGACATCATAATAAAAAATTAAATATTAAAGATGAAATATCAAAAATTTTTGATTTTTAATTTGTATCTTTGCTTTTTGATTTTTAATCTTTGATCTTATTTTAGACGTTTTGGTCGGTAATTAAAAGGGTTTTCTGAGCAACTTCCGGTCTTGTGTAGAATCTTGCGGGTATTTCTTCTTCGCGGCCTTTCTCAAACATCTGATCCAATGCTTCCTTTTTATCCGTTCCAAAAACCAACAATATCATCAAGTCGAGCATCTCAAGACCCAAAAATGTCATAGTTACCCGTTCTCCGTAAACCTCACCTTTATCATCATATTCTGTAATCAAACCAAACGTATCATAAATTTTTGATTTTTGATCTTTGAGTTTTGAGTTTAGGGCAGGCATGCCCGCTGTATGACCGTCCGCCCCAATTCCCAAAATCGCAACACTTTTTGGGAAAACAGTATTCAATTCACGTATTTTCTGATCATAAATTTCAGCGGTTAACTTTCTTTGATTGTCATCCCCGACCCCGATCGGGGATCCTTGGATTCCCGCCTTCGCGGGAATGACAGGCTGCAATATCGGGTAAAAAGGAATATCTCGGATTTCCAGATAGCGCATCAAACCTGTCCCCTTTATCATAAGTTGATTGCTGTTCTGGTGCATGGGTTCACCATAGCGCTCATCAACCTGTCCGACAGCCCCGGGCATCAAGACTTCTTCCTGAGCAAGTTTGGTATAAAGCGTTTTTGGAGTACTACCACCTGAGAGATAAAGGACAGTTTTCCTATCAACAATTTTATATAGTATATCTTTTGCAAGCTCCAACCCCTGGGGTTGAGCCTCAATTTTTGCGACAGTAATCCCCTGATTTTTGTGGGAAAAAATATTTTTCTTTTTAATTATTTCTTCAATCTGCTCAAACATTGTTGATTACTATTGTGGTTTGGGAGAAGAAATTCCAAGCTTATTTTCAACTTTTGTTAACCTTTTATCTGTCATTTTATATCCCGTATTGACCACATCCATAAACACTTCAATAATATCATCGTATGATTCGTCTATTTTTGCAGTTAATTCTGTTTTTATTCTTTTTTCTGAACCTATGATTTTTTCTTCCAATCTCATTTCTGATGCTTTGATTTTCCTATCAACAGCTTCAAGTAAAACATCGTTATTTGCCAGGAATTTCTCATCCACAGCCTCCAGCAAAACCTTATTATTGACAACGAACTTCGTATCAACTTCCTTAAGCAATACTTTATTGTTTGCAACTATTACTTTTCCTAATTTTTCGAGCAACACCTTATCTGACATAAATTAAACTATAAAGATTTTAAGAGGACAATTCAAGTGGCAAATTAACTTTTTTACTTAAAAATCTGGCCGATGTCTTTGAAGGTTACGAGAATTATCAAACCAATCAAAAGTGCCATGCCGATTGCATTTGCGGTAGCTTCAAATTTTGGATTAAGCTTGCGACGAGTTACCGCTTCAATCAGTATAAAGAAAAGCCGTCCCCCGTCCAGTCCCGGGATAGGCAACACATTGAAAAAAGCAAGAGAAATAGACAAAAGTCCCATGAGATCTAAGAGTTTTAAAATCCGTTCTTTCATATCCGGAATGCTTAGAGTATCCCCAACTACCGAGTATATTCCTACAGGTCCGGATACTCCCTGGCTGACAGGTTCCACAGTTTTTTCCTTGAAAGATGCTTTAACCAATTGCCCCATTACATCAAAAGAATAACCCATCATATTGGCAGGGTGGGTAAAGCCTGAGAATAATTTTTGCGTTGGGGTATCATAGGAAAGAACAGCAAGCTCGGCAGGGAAAAACCCTATTCCCAAAGCTCCTTCATTTTTTGGCGGATTAACCCGTGGCGTCATAGTAGCTTGTGATTTTATATTTGTTTTTACATCAGTCCACTCTAGAACTACGGGGTTACCCTTATGATTCTTAATAAAAGCTATAAATGAGTCTATGTTTGTTACTTTTTGCCCATTAACTGAGACGATTTTTGAAAGCGGTTTCATTCCCGCTTTTTCAGCTGGTGAATTCTTTGCTACCCCGCTTATGATTATTTCAGTTTTTATTTGTTGATTAACAGCAAAAAACTTATACTCGCTTATAAGTGGAATCTCTGTCCGGAAATTGGAAATTCCCAAAAATGTGTAATAGATAACAACTGCCAACACAGTGTTCATGATCACACCTGCCAAGATAACTGCTGCCCTCTGCCCCAATGATCTACTGAAAAACGCCCTACTCGCATCTTTTATATTTGATCTTTGATCTTTGATCTTTAATCTCCCCGCCCCGGCCTCATCTTCACCGTAAAGCTTTACAAAGCCTCCAATCAAAGCAGGATAAAAAGAATATCTTGTCTCCCCTCTTTTGACAGAAAATAACGCTTTTGTGAGGGGGAGACCAAACCCAAACTCTTCAACTTTAATTCCAAGCTTTTTGGCGACAAAAAAATGCCCCGCTTCATGAATGAGAACCAGGAGGGAAAGAATAAGAAGAAAAATTAACGCTGTGAACATTCTCTTATTATACCATCTTTTCTGCTCAGATGTGAATTACTTTTAGATACTAAACTTTCATGTTTAATAAAGATATATTGGTATATTTGTAGTAAACCTTTCTGCTTATTATTTTGTGTATGATATATCAATATATAATGCACTACTTGCTTCTTTGAGAGAAAAATTTTCAAAACCGCTTGCAAACAAGCCCAAAATTCTATAGTGTAAATAGTATATGGCTGAAGGAGGAAATGGATTAGGTCCCGAAATTGAAAGCGTAGAACCGGGACCCAATAAGGTTACGGAGGAAAAAATTAAAGAAGGGCTCGCGCCGACAGACTGGAAACATTTAAAAAATTTGAGCTCCTTATTTGATTCTGTGGTTGGAGCACCTGATGAAGAGCAGATTCGTAGAGAAGAAAGAGAGCTTGCGCAAAAAGAGAGAAAAAGCCAAGAAATTCTCAACCCAGTTGTAAAAAAATTTTATAATCAAGCGAGCGAAGAATTAGCCGCTTTACCTGTAGTTTCCCAGGAAGCTATTGACAGAGCTAAAGCCGGGCTTGAAAAAGATTTAAGAACCCCCGCCCGGTATCCTGATACTCAAGAAATTATTTTACACGCCGCTGAAGATGCCTTTACTATAAGCGCTAGAAGATCTGGTGTTTCTGATTTGTTTCCAGCACATTCAGAAGATCCAAAAGAAAATTTCTCCACAATGTCAGCTCAGAAAATCGAACAAAAATATAAAGACCACCCCGAAATATTTGAATACCAGTATTTGCTTGACATATTAGACGAAGAACGAGCTGACTTGGAAGCTATAAAAGATACATTTGAAGATGATCCTGAAATTAAACGCCTAAGTGTTGCTGCAGAAGCTGCAATAGAATTCCTCACAGATCCGAAAAACCTCGACACCCCAACAGATGACCCCATGAATGAATCTGAAAGAGCAGTAAATATCTCGCTGATTGAGGAGGACGATGGAAGCTGGAAAGCAACACCAGGCGCGGAAGGTGACTACTTTACCATCACAGCTCCAAGAGCATTACAAATTCTTGATAACTTATCTCCATTTCAAGCTGCCCTGGGCAAGATAGATCTCGCTAAAGAAGCGCTGCAAAGTTTGATAACCGGTGAGCCACTCAAGTTTGATCCTGAACTCGTCGAGGCTGATGAGGAAAAATACGATCAAGATGAACGGGTCATGGCGCTTGATGTTTATTTGAGGGAAAAAGCAGGAGCTGTTAAAGATATGATTCCGAATACTCAACCGGAGAACCGTAAAAGCAATTATGCTTTTATTGCTTTACTTGACGCGTATAGGGATAGAATATCTAAACATTTTGACGATTTACAGAATTCAGATTTGGGGGTAAAAAAATAAAGTATAGAAGAATAATTTTAGATCTGCATTAGTTCCTGCTCTTTTTGCTTGCCCCAGTTCTCAATCGTCTCAACAGTGTCATCAACTATTTTTTGCACTTCCTTTTCTAGCCGGCTGACATCATCTTCCCGCCCCTCATACTCTTTCTTTATATCCTCCATCGCTTCGTGACGGACTTGACGCACCATGATTTTGCCATTTTCAAGCTTCTGGCGCATCGCTTTTATCAACTCTTCCCGTCGTTCCTGAGAAAGAGGTGGAATGCTGATGCGGATCAAATTGCCATCAACACTTGGCGTAAATCCTGCATTTGCTGCCTCAATTCCCTTCTGAATTTCATTTATAATCGATGCGTCAAAAGGTGTAACTACAAGTGTCTGTGCATCAGTCGCGCCAACTGTAGCAAGCTCCAGAACTTTTAATTTGGTAGATCCACCATATGCTGAGATGACGATATTTTCAACAAGCGAAGGCGCCGCACGGCCCGTGCGGATCGTATCCAGATCTCCTTTGAGGATATCCAGAACTTTATCTATTTTCTTCTTTGTCTCTTCTGCTAGCAGATCCATAGATTTTATTCTTTGCCGGTTCCTATTTGTCCTTCAGAATCTCGATAAGATAATTCTACCACATCCTGCTCGCTGCCGCTTGCTTCAGACATCGCACGATGAATTGGTTCATCCAATGATCCTAATTCTTCCCGGGGCGTAAGTTTTAATTTTTTCCATACCTCGGCTTGATCTTGATCTTCCTCGTGATGCTTTAGGTGGGCGGAGTGAATAATTCTTACTGCCCCACTCCAAACATCACTAACGACATTAACACCGCTTTTAACCCACCCTGTTGGTGAAGCCGGATCCGGAGAATCCAAACTAATCTTTACCACAGGATTTACTTGCTCCTCCCCTTCAGTTGGTTTTGTGGTTGTTACGTCTACTTCCACATGATGAGTAGGATGCTTATGCATATGCCGTTTAACCGCGGCTACAACTGAACGCAAAATACCCTCTCCCTCTAATGCTATTGTGGCATAAACTTTATCAGGATTAGCTAAATCCGGTTTTGCAAGTTCTTTAGGTTTTTCTATCTTAGGGACCGGTACGTCCCCATGAACCTTCATTCTTTCGAGGAAACCCATAAAAATTATATCTCAAATCTTTTGAAGTCTTTAATGGCGATATTTTCGCCGAGTTTTCCGATGACACTTTTGACAAGTTGTTCAATTGTGATGCTCGAATCTCTTATAGAATCTTGTTTCAAAAGCGCTTCCACACTTGCAGGATTCATGGCCGAGACCTGCATTGCAATTTCATGAGCTAAGTGTTTGAACTCATCTGTTTTGGCAACGAAGTCGGTCTCACAAAGAAGAGTCACCAAAACCCCAATCTTTCCCCCCTGATGAATATACGCCTCAACTAATCCCTGGCCTGTCTCACGACCGGACTTCTTCTCAGCTTTCTCAATTCCCCGTTTTTTGAGCCAATCAAGGGCTTTTTTGTAATCCCCTTTGGATTCATCAAGCGCTTGGCGGCAATCAGCAATTGACGCTGAAGTTTCATCTCGGAGTTTTTTGATTAGTTTTAAATCTATATTTGCCATATGTTTAGCTTATTGCAGATGGCTTATCGCTCGCTTCGCTTTATGGTAGAACCATATGCTATACGCCATAAGCTATTTGCTTTTTTTTGTTGTTTCCTTAGCAGCTTTTTTAGCGGCTGGCTTTGGTTTAGCTTTTTCTTTCTTTGGTTTTTCTTCCTTTTTCTCAGCCTTTGCGGATTTTACCTTTGTCTCTTTTGGCTCTTCTGTCGCCTTTGTCTCTCCTGCGTTCTTTTCCTCATTTATTCCGAAGAAATCGGCTTGTGGCTTCGCTGCCTTTGCTGCTGCTTTTGCCGCAGCCGCGTTTGACGCGGCATCTTCTTTTTCTTTCTCAGCGGCAAGTTTTGTATCGTCAATTGCTTTTGCCTCTCTTCCCTCTATCCATGCATCAAAGATATAACTGATGATCAACTTCAAACTTCCAACAGCATCATCGTTTGCAGGGATCGGGTAATTGATGATCAGAGGATCAGCATTGGTATCGGTTATTCCGATAGTTGGGGTTCCCATTCTGAGCGCTTCTTCAGCCGCTGCACGCTCCTGATGCGTGTCGATTATGAAAAGTGCGTCCGGGACCCTAGTCATATCAGCAATTCCACCGTAAAAACTCTCAAGTTTTAAGCGCGACTTATCCCAATCACTTATTTCTTTTTTGGTATAGCTTGCTTTTTCATTTTCATCCTGAAGTCTGTATGAGATGTCTGTCAATTTTTTGAAATTCTTGGCAACTTCTGAAAAATTGGTCAGAGTACCCCCAATCCATCTCTTGGTTACGAAATACAGTCCCTGAGAAGTTGCCTGATCAAGTCTTTTCAGCTCGTCTTTGAGTATTGTCTCAGCCTGTCTTTTGGTACCAAGAACAAGAAGCGTACCGCCTTTTTTTCCAAGCTCACGGACGTATTTTGCAGCGTCCTCAAGGCCTTCTTTGGTTTTCTCAAGATCAATTATGTGGATATTATCGCGTGTTTCGAAGATATATTCGCGGGCTTTTGGGTTTTGACGTGAGACTTGGTGCCCAAAATGGCAACCAGCCTCCAATAATTCTTCAAGAGTTACGTTTCTCATATATTTCCCTTCGTTGTCCTCCGAAGCGTGAGCGTTGGAGGAACACATCCATCTGATCGCATTGTGTTTTATTCAGGGAATAAAATCAGATGTGTAAAGATAGTATGTATTATACAAAAAATATGCGGGGTTTGCAACACATACTTGCAGAATTTGGTGGAATTTGTCATTATTATAGTATATGAAGAAATTATTGTCTCCGCTTCTTAACAAAACCTCACTTCAGAAAGGTAAGGCAAAAAATGGCATACTTTTTATTGTTGTTATCATGGCCACGATTACCTCATTTGCCTATCTTATGATGGGCGGCACTTTACCTGATGCACCTCAAGCCACAACAACTGCTCCCGGAAATCCCGGAAAGCAGGAGATTGTTTTTGAACAGGAGACAAATCCGGGTAAAAAAAATCTTCAACTCCAGACCTTTAAGGTGAAAACCACCTGTGAAGATAAAATTGCTATTGATTTTTTGATTGATGTATCAGGCTCAATGGACAATAATAATAAAATTGTGAAGGAGAA
>DATLNW010000014.1:0-37915 GCA_035536575.1 Lysobacterales bacterium | reverse complement strand
GCTTCCTCAAGCAATGAATCTAAAAACTTACTAGATTCAGATACAGGATTTTCCGAAATTGGCGTAGGCTCAACATCCCCAACAACGCCGCTATCCGGCTCCGGAGCAGCAGGCCTCTCAGCAGGATCAAGTGGTAGTGGTCCTACCGGTACTTCTCCTTCGCCTGGTGGTGTTGTTGTTCCGTCTGACATATATTCGTTCTCTGTCATTTTATATCCTCCTTTCAATTTATGCAAATATCACGCTTATCAGGTATAATTACAAGAAGATTGTAACCTAAATTGCTCAATGCAGCTTTATAATAACTTTATAAACAGCTTTCAAAATTAAAAATTAAACATTAAAGATTAAAAATACATATAAAAGATGAAAAATAATAAAAACGCTGAATCTGTGTTTTTACTTTTTAATTTTTGATATTTAATATATTTATTATGAAGTTCGAGTTTTCAGCAGGTGGCATTGTATATAAGCGCGAAACCATGCGGAAAAACAACTCGCGAAACCACGCGAAAACTATTTTAATTCTTGTTGCACAACATTCCCAACATCATGGCTGGGTTTTTCCCAAAGGCCTGATCGATGCCCATAAAAAAGAGACAAGGGAAGAAGCAGCTCTGCGTGAAGTTGAGGAAGAGACCGGTGTGATCGGAAAAATCTTAAAGCCCCTCTCCCCTGTCACATATTGGTATGTGTGGGAAAAGGAAAAAATTAAAAAGACTGTTTATTATTTTATTATGGAGTATTTATCAGGTGATATAGCAAAGCATGATATGGAAATGGAGAATGTTGAATGGATACCCACTGATGGGGTTGAAGAAAGGCTAACTTTCAAAGCGGACAAAAAAGTGTGGCAGGAAGCAAAACGGCTAATGGCAGATGGCAAATAGCAGATGGAAATTATAACTATTAGCTATAAGCTATTAGCCATACGCCAATTTGGAGGGATCGCATAGTGGCCTAGTGCGCGGGCTTGGAAAGCTCGTATGACCGCAAGGTTATCGGGGGTTCGAATCCCCCTCCCTCCGCCACGTAATCCCGATTTAATCGGGAAACGTGGCTGGGGACGTTTAAATTTTCAAAGAAAATTTATATCGTCCCGCCCTTGACAACCCACTCAAAATACCTCAAACTAAAATAACTATGCGCCTCCCTGCCGGGTATGCAAATTCGAAATTAGAATATCGAAAATCGAAACAATATCAAAATACAAATTATAAAAATCTAAAACATTTTGGGCATTCGGATTTTGAAAATTTGAATTTGTTTCGGATTTCGGATTTCGTGCTTCGGTTTTTTATTTTCTTCAGTTTTGCGCTATTTTTATTAATAGTTGTCCCGCACAAATCGTTTGCGCAGACCTCAGGCAACCACCCTGCCTCCAATCCGGTTAATTCATTTAACTCCCCCAATCTTGATTCCAATGTCCCTCAAAATCAACATACCTTCGCACAAGCCACAACAATTGAAGTAATATCAGCCCTGATTTGTCAGATCTCAGGAATTGATCCGATAGACCCGAGCTTGGGGTGCCTTGGGATAAATCCGCAGACCCGCAAAATCGGCCTTATCAAACCGCAGCTTGATGAAAACGGTCACCCCTTGGTTGGTGGAATGCTTGGGATGACAACTGAAATGATATCCATGACCTATCAGCAGCCCGCGACAACCGGTCTTTATACGGAGTATCTTGCGAAAAACTTCGGCATTGTAAAGCCGGCTTATGCTCAGGAAGACAGTTATGGATTTAATGCCCTGCGTCCTATTCTCAAGCTTTGGGAAACAGTACGCAATATTGCATATATCCTCCTGACGCTCGCTTTTGTACTTATTGGGATTGGTATTATGCTCAGGGTAAAAATCGACCCCCGGACTGTTATGAGTATTCAGAATCAGATTCCAAAGGTGATTATATCGATTATCCTTATTACTTTTTCTTATGGAATTGCAGCCCTTATGGTTGATTTGATGTGGGTGACCACCTATGCAGGTGTTAATCTGATAAGTGTTTCAAGCCCTGTTCAGATACCAACAGACAAAGGCAACACTCCCCTTGGGGAAATGGCCTCAAGAAATCTTCTGGAAATTCCATTGGTTTATGTAAATAATGTTTTCCATACAGGCAGTGCTGCAAAAGACAACGGCGGTGTATTCCATATAACCGATAAGGTCTCAGGTGGTGTAAGCACTATGCTTCGCGATATTATAAGAAACCTTTTGGGAGTTGATGAGGGAGATAAGTGTATTAAAATTGATAAAAAACTTGGATTTATACCTACTCCTAACATTAACCCTGGTTCATGTATTGCCAGTTTCTTTGGGTGGTTGGCAAGCATTGTGGTTGTATTAATTATCTTAGTTGTGCTCTTAGTTTCCCTTTTCCGGCTGTGGTTCCAGCTAATTAAGGCCTATCTATTTACTCTTGTCTACATAATTGTCAGTCCTATTTATATTGTTTTTGGCCTGCTCCCGACAAAGCCTCTTGGATTTGAAAAATGGCTCAGAGCACTTTTCGTGAATATAGCCGTTTTCCCCCTAACCGCTTTCCTGATTGTCGCGGCACGGGTACTTATGGATGTCTATAGTCCCCCAAACGGCACTGCTGCTGATCCGAACAATTTTATCCCCCCTCTCATAGGACACAATAACGGAGCCAATTTTGGCGCTCTTCTGGCGTTTGGCGCCCTTCTTATAGCACCCTCAATAAATACTATTCTGAAGGAGAAAATGGGTGTTAAGGGTATTGGCTCCCCGGGCCTTGTCGCAGCAGGTATTGCAGGAGGTGCTGCTATCATAGGTGGACCAGCATCACGTGCCATGAAACATCTCAACAGACACGACAGTACAGGCCATGCCGTTGGTGCTATGGCCGTTGCCAAAGATAAAGCAGGAGACTGGGCTTTGAACCGTGCTAGTACATCTGGCTTGAATCCTTTCAAGGGTGCTACTAAAAGAAGGATTGAGGAGAGACGCGCTGCAAAGAGCGGTGGTTATGAATCAGTTGATTGGAAACGGAGACAAGTAAAAGAAGCATACCGGGACAAAGACCATGCATTCTGGAAGACTGCTCAAGGAGAAGAAATAATAGCAAAAAATCATGGCGAAATACCATTGGGTTATCGCGGAAGAAGGAATGCAAGAAATGGCGAAAAAGAAGGTGGATCAGGAGAAGGCACCTCAGGCGAAAGCAAAGGAAAACGTAGATTGAGAGACAGACTGAAGGGGAGAATGAAAGGCGAAAGCGGAGAAGGACGCATACCATTCATCGGCTGGGGCAAATCCGAAGAAAAACTTTCTGGAGAAAATCCAAGAAAAGCATTTGACATGCCTAGACCTGAACCTAAAGGATCTGTATCACGTGAAGCCGGCACTGTTACAATCACGGCAGGCCATGTAACAGTCTCAGGCAAGACAGATGGAGAGGCTAAATCAGGCTTTATAGGAAAGAAAGCTGATGAGTATTTGGACAAGCTAAAAAAAGCAGGATCTAAATCCGCAACTACCAAACAAAATATCACTCTTCACCTTGAAGATGCACTTGAGAATAAGGGCCCTGAGGATATAGCTCAGATGCATGAAGCTGACTGGGAGAGACTATTTGAAGATCTTGAGAATAAAGAAAAGCATTAGGCTGAAAGTTATTTAAAAACCCCGATCGCCTATTCCCTACCCCTCCCGTCTGATTATTTCCCGCGCTGCCAGAGTAAAGAACAAAAGAATTCCTATCCCTCCTTCTTTCTCATCAGGCAAGAAAATATCTTTAAATACAGCCCTTAAGAACAGGTCATAATTCTCAACTTTTATAGCTTGCTTGAACCATTTCATGTCTTTTTTATCAAAGAAATTACCTTCCCTTGTCTGATCTCTTATGCTAAATTCATCTCCCTCAAGGCCTTTGGGTATACTTTCTACGGCTTTTAATACGTTATTGTAGTAATTGATATCGAATCTGTTATCAGAACTATGAAATGCCCTATGAGCATGAAGGTCCCCGGCCAGCTTGGTCATAAAAAACTGCTTCCAAACTTGCACTTTTCCATCCGTTGTCTCGAGCTTATCGTAATCAATTTCATATAATCCTTTCATCTTGCGCCCGTTCTTGTCCCTCATCTCGATGGGCTTACCTCTCTTATCCCTCAACCAGAACTGCTCACGGTTAAGTAGCTCATGGCCAAACATAGCCTCCCCAAGTGTCATTACACGGTACATTGGTCTGTGTTCACGAATCGTAGCTGCCTGGTCAAGCATACGGAATTTCTGGTTATATTTAACATCAGGATAAGTATTGAGGAAATATCTGATCGGATGAATGACCTTATGCTGTATATCTTCCTGAAATTGCTCCCTGTTGAAGGATACCCCACCCCATGCATCATACGCTACATACTTCTCCATCTTCACTTCCTGAGCGCCCAAAATAAGCTTGTAAGTTTCATGGGCGCGCATCAAATGATCATCATAATAATTTGACATCGCGCGGGCATTAAAAGTAAGCTCTCCTGCTTTATTTAGATATCTTCTGTTCTTCTGGGTCCTGAATTCATTCAGGTCTTTCAGTTTCTCAGCTTTTTTTGCTTCATCGGTCTCGTTTTCATACGCGATTTCTTTCTGGCGGAGTTGAGCAGAATAAGTTGACATTGTGGCCTGCATCTCACGGAGTACCTCCATAACAGGTTTTTGCCGCGTCAGAGGATTACCGTTTTTGTCTGTTTTTATTTTTCCGTTCTCATCTTTTATATACTCCCAGCTCTCAGTAGTCATCGCATTAAACGGATCCATTGCGAGAACTTTAAATTGATGAATAGTATAAGGATTACCGTGCTCATCCGCATTTTTATTAAGCATTTTATTTCTATATGTTTCGAAAAGATGCATCTTGGTCATGCCGTCATAGCCCTGTGCTGTAGTATCGTTTCTAGCCCCTGCCCCAAATACCCGGGCCATGGCATTTGCCCCAACCCATGCCATGCGCTGCGTGAAGGTATCTTCATTTTTCCCTTCATCATCAGATGTCAAGCCGTATCTGACAACTTCTCTCGCTACACCATCTACAACTACCGTGTCTGTCTGTACCTCTCCGTTTTCTTTCTTGACTACCCGGCCGTATTTTTCAGCAATTACCCTATACAACATTCTTCTTACTGTGTATTCAGCATCCGGGTTGTTGAGTTTATTACCGAAAAAGTTGATCAGGTCAATAAAATTATCCTTATGGCTATCTTTTGTTATCTGGCCGTTTTCATCAAATGCATTATCAAGCGCTTTCTGGGTCGCTGCATTTAGGACAGTCGGATTGGCCTCCCCTGATGATTCGGTTGTTTTATCAAAAACAACGCTCTGGAGTGCCTGCATGTATCCTTCTTTTGTAAAAAAGCTTGAGCCTTTTCCTATCAGTTTTTGTAGTTCATCAAAATCAGATAGGTTATAGTAGGCCAGGAACATCTCCATCATAGCGCCTCCAAATATCCCGTCATTCTCCAAAAGCTGCCCAGGCTCATTTCCCTCATAATTAAGAGGCATTATAGTCATAAGCTCCAGAAGATTTTTACGGAACGTTTCTTTGGTAAATGCGTTCCCAGCGAACATCTCACCAACGGCTTTTTGAAGCCCATCAGGATCCCGCATCTCCTGCTTGTATTTAGCAGACATCTGATTCATGGCTCCAAGACCATAAGACTCAACTATCAACTCCTGGGCCATCAATCCATAATGCGTATCCCCATCTTCTGAGGCAAAGTACTTGCTCCATTCAGGAAACATTTGGCCAAAAGTCAACTTACTATACCTCTTGGGGAGCTCAATCGCCGAGACAAAGTCTCCTACGTCATTGTTGATATCCCAGAGATTCCACATGCGCTCCCGTGCCCAGCGGACGAAGTTCTTTTGACTTATATAATATTTGCTTTTTTCAGGATCCACTTTTCCATTTGCGTCTTTTGCTATTCTCATCTCAAGAAGCGGGAATTTACCATTAGGCCCCCACTCATCATGTTTATAGTGATGCATCACCTGCCAGGCAATCTCCTCTATGTTACCTGGATCTTCCTGATAATCGTAGTTTTCCAGCTCGTCAGCAAACTCATCCTGCAATACGAACCGTTTTGCATATTTCTCGTCTATATTTAAGTCAGTGAACAAGCTAAGCTTTTTAGAAGCTACAACACCATGGGGTGTCAATCTTGGGTTTTGCCTTATGCTTTGCCGGTCTTCCTCAGTCAGCGTAAAATCTGGTGGATTTTGAAGCTCATCCAACACTGTTTGAGCTGTTTGTCCTGAGGCGACCAATATATCAATTGCATTATTTATCCTCTTATCTTTTTTTTGCCAACCCAATATTGTTGCTAATTTTTCCTCGACCTGACTTTTTTCTCTATCTCCCCAGCCAAATTCAGTCCAGTCCTTTATATCTATATCTCTTAATTTTTCTTTGCGTATGCCTTTTTTGCCATTTAGCTCATACATCGGGTGCGATTTACCTTCTAGGGATTCATGAGTTTTTAGCGATAACACAAATTTATCAACATCCTGCTCAACCTTTGTCCTTCTTCTTTCTTTCTCCTCCGCTGTTACGATTTCTTCAAACCTCTTGTCCACATCTTCCTTTGTCAACTCCTCCATGCTTTTGTCCCCCGGCCGCGCGCCCAACTTGGCTGCTGAATAAATCGCGCTGCGCTCATCCTGCCCCTTTGCGGCTTTGAGATGCGGTATCCACGCCTCAAGAACCTCAGGATCTATATTGTCGAGTAATGCTGTGCTGCTACTTTCTGACATAGGCTTTCTCCTATACCTATCATATCGGGAGGCGAGCCTTGATGTCAATTTTTGTGTTTCTTGTTCCATAGTGGAGAGATTGTATCTCCTGGGGGCAAAACAGACTTGATATTTGGATTACAGGAAGATTACAATGTGGACGATTGTTACATTGTTCTATTGTTGCGTTCGCTGCAACTCACTTATTGTTCTTTTCGCAAAAAAACAATTTAGCAATTTAACAATGGAGCAATAAATTTATCAGGGAATAAACTTAAACCCACGACCTTTGACTGTTAACAAATGCTGCGGACTGTTTGGGTCTTCCTCAATCTTGCGCCTTACCCTGAAAATTAACTGATCAACGGCCTGATCGGTAATTCCTGCAGTCGATTTCACCTCTGACCAAACCACTCCTATGATTTCGTCCCGCGTTACAATCCGTTCAGTACTTTGCAAAAGAAAACTCAGAAGCTTAAATTCAGCGGATGTGAGCTGATCTGAAAGTACAACTTCTCCCATTTTAATTATATTCTTATCCCCATCATAAATAATCTTTTTTGGGCTAGATTTAAAATCTGACATATGTGTTCTAATATGTTGTTCAAATAAAGGGATTTGTATCTTGTTTTTGGATAAAATGGCTATGCATTCTAAATACTCAACTGCCTCCTTATTATCATAATTTTGCCTGATAAGGGTCACCTGCTCAGACGGTGTTAGAGAGCGGCAAATCTCAGAAAGAGCTTCTTTAATCTGCTTTTGAGAGAAGAGATATTCTCCCAAAAGATTCTTGTCATTCCCATGCGCCAGACCGCCTTTGGAGGAAAAATGGGAATCCATGGATCCCCGCTTTCGCGGGGATGACATATCACTGAGCAACGCCTCAACTGAGAGCTTAACTAGTTTCCCAACTCCCCCGGTCTCCTTAATAATCTGTCCCAATAATTCCCCATGCAACTTTTTGTCTGTTATTTTTTCAATATATTTAACTCTAAATTCTGTAGTCACATCATCACTCAAAGTAAGATATACCTCGTGTCCTTCCACAAATTCGTAATAATCGGAAAGCTGAGTGGGATCCAAAAGCGATTCAAGAGGTCTATTAAGTGAAAATATGACTGAAAATTGATATTTGGCGCGGGTTCTCAAAGCTCTAAGATTGGTAAAAAACTCACTTGTAACTGTTGGTATATATTCCTCAAAGCGGTCAAAGAGCATTACGATATTCATTTTCCGCGTGAGCGACAGATAATCAATAGCTTGTTTGAGAGCCTGAAAGAGCACCAACTCATCGCCAAGCTTGAGAGAATCTCTAAAAAGACCATTAACTTTTTCATACTCCGTATTCATGCCCCGTTCGCGAAGAGAATCAGCTACTGAGAGGAATAAGAACTTCATCGCGTCAAAAAGTGGACGTTTTCGTATCTCTGAAAAGTTGACCAGAACAAAATGGGTTTTTGCTTGCAGCTCCCCAAGATGCTTCAAGCGGACTTTTTTATTATTTGCAAGTATGCGAAAAACTGTTGAGCGCCCTGCACCGGGAATACTTAACAATTGGCAACTTGAGCCCTCTTTTATGTAACTTATGATCTTCTCTATGTCAATTTGCCTTGCAGTATCCGGATAGAGTGATTCAAAATGCTGCTGCTGCATAAATACTATTCTACTGCCTTTGGTTTGATTGTTCAATCATAATCAAATCCCCATCTTGAGTGAGAGTCATGACATAACATTGCTTCATTGTTACATTGTTAAATTGTTCCCTCTCCCTCTGGGAGAGGGTATGGGTGAGGGAGCAATGTAGCAATCTAGCAATAGAACAATTCCTACCTACTTGTTTTTCTATTAGAAAATGAGTAGTCTATGTTTATGGACTATCTTTCCCTGACACTTCCCGGACAACAAACAATTAACGCACCCGCAGGTATTCCCAGCGGAGGCCTTAGTACCGTGACCAAGGTATTCCGCAACAGCTATACGATAATGCTTATAATCTGTCTTGTACTGTCTTTGATTTTCATAGTTCTGGGCGGAATCCAGTGGATAACCTCAGGTGGGGACAAGACCAAGCTTCAGGCGGCAAGAAGCAAAATAACCTGGGCTGTTATCGGGCTTATCATTTCATTTGTTTCATTTTTTATCATTGGTATGATTGGTTATTTCTTTAATGTTCCTTTATTGAGCATAAATTAACAACTATTGGTGTATTGACAACTATAAAAATATTGTTCTAAGATAGATTAAGACATGAAAAAAGTATCCGCATTTTTAGGAGGATTAGGATTATTAGCTGCGTCAGCACTTCCCGTTTTTGCACAACAAGATATTGATCCCTGTGCAGCAGGTCAGAGAGGCGGGACAAATTTCAGCCGTCTTTGTAGTCTAAATGCAGGCAGTATCGGGAACATTGTCTCAACCATCGTCACAGTTCTGTTGATTGCAGCCGTTCTAATTGCCCTCTTTTTCCTAATCTGGGGTGGTATCCGTTGGATAACATCGGGTGGAGATAAAGGAAAAGTTGATGAGGCTAGAAAACATATAGTTGCTGCTATTATCGGTCTGATCATTGCATTTTTAGCCTACTTCTTCCTCCAACTTGTACTTGGATTCTTCGGCCTTCAATTGGGAGATCTTAGATTGCCTGTTCTTACTCCTTAGTTTTCAATTTTTCATAATCTCAATATGCCCAAAGATAAATACACGGCCGTCTGGGTATCCAATTCCTCAATCAGCGATTTTCTCGCCTGCCCGAGGCTTTATTATCTACGGAATGTCTACAAAGACCCTGCATCAGGGCATAAAGTAAATATTGTTAATCCAGCACTTGCCTTGGGGCAAACGGTACATGAAGTACTTGAAGCCTTATCTGTTCTGGATTTTGACAAACGCTTTAGTGAGTCTCTTCTTGATAAATATAATTTGTTATGGGAAAAGGTAAGTGGTAAGCTTGGGGGATTTAAAGATGAGGAAACTGAAAAGCAGGTAAAAGAGCGTGGAGTAAATATGCTCAAAAGGGTAATGGACAATCCCGGTCCCCTGCTTCAGAAGGCAATTAAGATCCCAAAAGATCTACCGAATTATTATTTATCACTTGAGGAAAATATAATTCTTTGCGGAAAAATCGACTGGCTTGAGTATTTGCCTGATGATACGCTTCACATTATAGATTTTAAGACCGGCAGAAACGATGAAAATCCCAACTCGCTTCAGCTTCCTATTTACTATTTGCTGGTTGAGAACTGTCAGAACAGATTGGTATCCAAAGCCAGTTATTGGTATCTTGACCGAGATGATAGTCCTCTGGAAATGAGCCTGCCTGATAAAGACGAGGCGCATGAGCGGGTGTTGGAAATCGCAAAAAAAGTAAAAAGCGCAAGGCTTATAGGTAAATATATATGCAAAAAGGGTGGCTGTTTTGCGTGCCTACCGTTTGAGGCGGTTATAAATCATGAGGCTGAATTCGTTGGGGTTGGAGGCTACAATCAGGATCTTTATGTACTATAAATAAACCACTTATTCTGTCATCCCCGACTCAGGTCGCGAGGATCCAGTTCATCCTGAGCGCTTCGTTGGATGGATTCCCGCCCTTCGCGGGAATGACAAAAAAATACAGCTATTTATCACCAAATAGAAACTTAAACGTCACAAGATCTCTCAAAAATTCGAGCTGGTGCTCCACAAATTCCTGAAGATCAAAATCTTTTTCAGCTTCTTTTTTTGCTTTTTCAATTTTCTTCTGAGCCTTCTTTTTTTCTTCTTCTATTTTCTTTTTAGCTGCTTCTTCGTCTGTATCTGCTTTTATACTGGCTCCCAAAGACTCCTGATTGATCTGAATACTTGTCTTGCTATCGGATTTTTGCTCAACTTTTACCGAGGAACTATTATTTTTTATATTTACCTTTGCTGACCCATCCTCAGACTCGGCTTTAATATCTCCATCTGATGTTGTGCATTTACCGTTTATGCACACTGTGCTTTTACCTGTTGAGCCTTGTGAGGTAGTGCAGTTTCCATTTACACAAACCGTATTATTACCGGTATTTGTGGTCACATCTACGCTGGACGTTGCCCCTTCCCCGTTACTCGAGATACTAACTGTACTGTAGGCAAAAGCATGAGGAAGAACAGCTAGAAAAACTGCAGATATTCCTATAAATATAAAACTTTTCTTTTTCATGAAATCCTATCTACTATACCACACTGATTATTTTTTGCAAGTCAGTCCCAAGGCTAATTGCTGCTCCTCTTATCTGCTTCTTACCCTATTCTATCCGTTTTATATTGCATATTTAATATACTTGTTGGCCTTATGAAACAAACCAATGATCTTTATCAGGATGTTGTAGTCGGCGGGCAGCTGCCAGTTAGAACCCGCTCAAGCAAGTCCAAAAAGTCATCCGAACCAAAGGAGGAAGAAAAGGATTCCAAAGAATCAGTGGAGCAGACTGGAAAAAAAGGTGGTAAAGGCGATATGGAAATAGGAGAAATGGCCGACAGACTGGCTAGTGATCCCTTCCTTACCCCACAGGAAATGAAAAGCATGGACGGCAGTTCCAAGGTGAAGGAGAAAAAAGCAGATGAAAGTGAAGACAAGAGCAAGTCCAGACAAAACGAGATTAAGGAAACAAAAAAAGACTTAGATATACTTGTATCCCGAACTGAGAAAATACTTCTTTCAGCAAAGGCAATCTTCCCTTTTGATTTCTTCCCAAACACCATAACAATTGATGCGAATAAAGTAAATATCAAAATAAAGACCTTTTTCTTCACAGAAACAATAACAAGTATACTTATTAAAGAAATTATGGATGTCAGGGTAGAAGTGAGCCTATTTATGGGAAAATTAATTATTGACTATGGTCCTCACCCGTTAAAAATAAGCACAGTCTACGTTCCCACTCTCTGGAAAAGCGATGCTTTGCGCGCCAAAGAGATTATCGAGGGAATGCTGGTTATTTATAGGGCTGAGAACATTGATACAACCAAGCTCAAGCCTGAAGAAACACTTGAAGCGATAAAAGAAGTCGGCAAGGTTGATGAAGAAAGACCATAATATGTGGGGGAGGTTCAAAATACCTCATTCCCTGACTGGAGAATTGTAAACGGAAGGTAGCCTAGTTTAAATTCGCTAATTTGGCTCGTACTTCCTCCAGATCTTCCTGACTTTCCTCAACCTTAAATTTACCTACTATTTCGGCAAAAAGAGTATCGCTCATCTTGGCAAAATCCTCTTTGCTGGAGATCTTGCCTCCTTCCGCCATTTCAAGCATTGCTTTTTCCTGTCTAGCCCCCAACTCATTTTGATACCACTGCGAGATAAGAGCCCAACATAGACTTTCCACCTCAATTTTTTTTGAATCTGACATATCATCACATTTTGCAAGAAGCTCATCTTTTGTTTCCTGCGGAAAAGGTGCTACATTAATAAGTTGCTGAATAGAGATCATAATTTTAGCTTATCACTTATACTGCTGATTTTCTAGAATCCTCATCCCGATATGTTCTTGTATTGTTGCCATTTCCTGCTGTAATGCTTCTCTCTCAGCAGACTCAAGTGTCTGCCTATCCCCTCTATAATTCTCTTCCCGTCTTGTATAATAAGCCTCAAGCTGCATTTCTTCACCTCCGTCTGAAATCCAGAAAATGCCGTTATTATCAAAACGTATACTGCAATTAATAGGATTCCCTGTATCTGCTTCCGCAAACGTTATATTGAACTCCGGAAGACCTTTTATAGCATCCTTGCGCTCGGCAGGAGGCATATCAAGCACTTTATTTGCTGTCTGGGTTGCCAATTTACGTGGAATTTCTGATGAGTAAGCTGCCCCAAGAGCGTTAAGCATATCAGCTGATGTAACGGCGTGGAATTTTTCCAGTTGCCCGGTTCCACCATTCATCGCAGGATCTGAAATAGTGATCCATTCAGGAATATTTAAAGATCTGAGCGTTCTGTCTGAGGGCTGTCTTAATTCCGTTCTTACCGCTCCTGCTGAATCATAAAAATAGCGGCGTATCTCCTCAGGCATATTAGCTGACACATTAACCGGCAAATACTTTAAAAATTCCTCATTGACCTCAATCTGCACACCTGCTATTACCAGGCCACGGTTAAATTCCTCAGTAACCCTGAAGTTAAGCTCAGTATGTGTAATAGGAATAAGTGATCCAAATATCCGACCGTGAGCTTCCCTCACAGGTCCTTCCCATATAACACGCGGGTTAACCAGAGTACCCATATTTTCTAGCTTGACTACTCCCATCTCCTCTTCCAATATTCCAAGTGCCTCATGCTCAATTCTTGCCTTTGGCTTTGCGTACCTTTCTGAGACTTTGAGGAACGGATCGCCTTTTTCGGCCGAACGCAAGCCTTCGCTGATAAGAAAACGTGTCAAATCTCCTATCTGGGCCTGATCTGCATTGGCCAGTTGGGGCAGAAGATTTGCTAAGCCATAGTTAGTTGTATCTATACTAAAAATACGCACAATCCCACGTCCTATTGCCTCATCTGATAGCATTTTACGGATCAGTGCTTTATTCTTGGGGTCACTTACCCATTCGTCTTTAATAACACCGAAAATCGATTCCCGCAGTAGCTCGGCCCCTACAAAAGTACCCCCAGTTGCCGTGGTGTCCGCGAACTGGTCCTGAGTATATCTTGCCTCGTCTCCTCCCTGGGCAAAACCTGTTGAAATAATCTTTTCATAGTTTAGCACCCCGTTTGAGTCCCTTTCCATGACTGATTTCCATATCTCAAGCCCACGCTTTTTATTGGCTTTTTGTCCGGCAGGCTCCTTTAGCTTTTCCTCAGCTTTTAGTTTTTTCTTTAAATCGACTTCTTTTTCTGTAAGTTCTTTTTTTGCATAGGCCAGAGAACCCCTCAAGGTATCATCAGCTGACAAAAGCGCATCTTTTTTCCGCACCGCTTTTGTATGAGCATAATCTGTTTTGGTCTGTTCAAGCAATAAACGTCTAATTTCTAAATGCCGTTTATCAATTTCAGCCACTATTGGTTTTCTTCTTGTTGCATCTCTTTCGTTGTAAGCTCTCATAGCATCTTTATCTGCTATCTCATCGGCTGTTGGCTCAGGTAGAGCATCCAAACGAGCTTCCCATGACTTAATCTCGGCAGATAAAATAGGCTTCAAATTATCGTAGTTATCTTTTGCTTCCTGTTTTGCTTCTTCAGTATCCTCAACTGCATCTATCACACTTTCTTTGGAATTTGTGAGCTGGTCCAGCCTCGTCTGTGCGTCATTTTTGTCCTGGATTGCCTGATGCGCCTCTGCATGAGCCTTATCCACTTCCTCCTGATCAGCAGGCTTATTTATCTTATCGAGTTGATTTTGAATCCTTGCTATGTCTACATCCGGTCTTTCTGCTATTAATAAAGCTTTTGCCTGCTCTTGGGCAAAGCGCATCAAGCCTTCCTGAATTGCTTGCTGTTCAATGCTCGCAGCCTCTACTCGATTTATCTTTCGCAATTCTGCCAATGAACTCTCTAGGTGCTTCCGCTCAAGAATTAGACTCAAGCTCTTAACTACAGAATCGTGCAACAAATCTCCATTTTGTTTATCAAAATTTGGCAAAGTCCTGTCTGCAGAACGAGTTCCAAAACCAAGTTTTCCCTCTATATCAGCCCTTAGCTCATTAAGCTGTCGTAACTCAGCTGCTATTGCGTCTTGATTCCATTCGGTTATACCATGCGTCTTAACAGCTTCTGTTGTAAGCCTTGGACCATCTGACTCGGTAACTCTTGTTGTTGCCTCGGACGCGTAACGGCGGAAAATTCCTCCAATGACAGGAGCATCTTTCAATTTCTGAAATTTCTCTGGTTGTTCATCAACTGCCATCTTTGCAGCAGAAGCTTTTTGCCTAAGATCATCTTGTATTACAGTCCATGCAAGGGCCAACTCATCCCGTGTTAATTCTGAGGAAGCATCTATTTTACTTGCTATCTCTTCTCCCCGCTTAAGAAGTATCCTATCAATTACATCAAGCCTGGCTTTGTCTTTAAAAAGCTCCTGGCTTACCCCCAAACGCTCACGGATCCGGTCAGCCATCGCTCCCCTGCTTACTGCTGAAAATCCAACCTCTGCTGTAGATCCGCTTCTGCTTACTTCCCTTCGCTTAACACCCGTTGTAATATCAGGCTCAACGGCAACAGATACATCTTTAGCACCAAAAAACCGTCTGGCTGGCTTGACTCTTCCATCAGGCTCCACAACGCCCGCTGGCGTTGCGTTGGGACGAGGCTCTCCTGCGCGTGCTGCTGCTGTTGCTACATCTACAGCTGTTGCTCCTTCTGTTGCCATAATAATACTCCTTAATTCTATAGTACTTGTACCTGTAATAAATATCAAGTATGATTGAACAATATGAGCGATGAAATTTCAGCACCAGCTGAAGAGATTGCAGCCGCAGAGGCTCATAATGCAAGATCCGGACCCGACGATACCGGACCCCAACCTCCATCAGCAGAGTCTAAACCTGGACCTGATGAACCCGAAGATAAAGATGGGGATGATACAGACGCTGGATCAGGCGAAGATGCCAAAGCTAGAGAAAATGCTGAATTTTCCGAGAGTGCAAGAGGTCTTGCACGAAGGTCAATAGACAGAAGATTTACTGAAATAACTAGAGAGGTCAGAGGAGGTAAAGCTCCATCCAGAAGCGAAGCCCAGCTCCTACTTGAAAATAACTACAGGCATGGCTTTCCCCCTGAAACATATGCGGGCTTTGGAGGGAAAATACCTGTTGAAGGAGGTTTGGAAATCACAAGACCCGATGGAAAAATAGTAAGAATAGACTCGCTAAGCAAGCCTACAGATGCTGATACTACCGGTGTGAACTTTAAAGCCGAGGGTAAAACTATAGATGATCCCCCAGAGGATGTAACAATTGATTCGCTTTCCGGAGAAGTTCTTGCTAATGCACAACTTTCCACCCATGCAGAGGAGATTGCTGGCTTATTCAAAGCAGATGGTAAAGACACACCGGAAAGCAGGCTTATTGCCTGGAGCGCACAAGGCGCGAACGAAGCACCACCTCTATCAGCTGGTGAAATAACAGCTTTAAATGCAAAGATAGACCAAGATGAAGCGCGGGATAAAGATCCCAGAAATATAGCCGCGAGGGTACTTGAAGAACATGCTGTAAGATTGCAGTTTGAAATAAACGAACATGGCGATAAAGCTCCAGCCGAAACTAAGCTGTTGCTTGCGCAGCTACGTATTGCCCAGGGACTTGCTGGAGGCGAAATTGGCAATTGGGCTACTGCTTCAGCTCTGAGAAGCTTAGAAGCACACAACGTGGAAGGATTAGCTGAGCTAATTGGCCAACTAACTGAAGCAGCTAATACTGAGATTGAAAGCCTGAAGCCGCAACTTGCAGCAGCTGGAGTTACTATTGAAGAATTCAAATCTCTTCAAGAACAAGGGTTGGGTGCGATTCTAGGTAATGACGTACTTACCGCCAAATTTGCAAAAATGGAAAATATAGACAAGATTCTTGGCCCAAATATGGACCAGGACAAACTGATCTCTATTTTGGATAAAAATATTCCCCCTGGGCATAGGGCTGCATGGGATAAGATGAAAAGCGGCGGGAAAATAACCGGAGGTATCTTACTGGCAATCTTAATAGGTGCTCTGGCAATACCTGCTGCTGCGTTGGTTGGGGGAACTCAAATGATGGCGTCAGGCAAAAGATAATTCTTTCTCTCTTTGGTGACTGGAGTTTTCTGCGCAATGAAAAAATCAACACGAAACCTTGACGGAATCTCAGGTTGCTTATATAATCATATTAATGAGTAGCACTTCCATAAAAGTCCAATCTGAGCTAAAAGAAAAAGTCCAACTTATTGCGGAAAAGTTCGGCTTAAGTCTTAGCGCGATCGTTGACTCATATTTCAAACAGATCATCAAAACAAAGCAAATCACTTTTCACCCTGATGAAAAACTTAATAAAAAAACTCTCTTGGATATAAAAAAGGCAATGAATGATTATAAACTGGGGAAAGCATCTCCCACTTTTGACAATGCTGAAGATGCAATCGCGTGGCTTGAGAAACAGGGAGTATGAAAACAAAATATAGCCCTGGTTTTATTAAAAAACTAAAGCAAGCTCATGTAATAATCCGCAAAAACTTTAGACAAAAAATAAAACTGTTTGGAGAAAATCCTTTTGAACCCTCACTCAATAACCATGACCTTAAGCGCGAATACGAAGGCCTAAAAAGTATTGATATAACTGCTGACGTGAGAGCAATTTACAAAGAAATAACTGAAGAAAGCAAAACAGTTGCCTACTTCCTAAAACTGGGAACCCACAATGAGTTATATAAGTAGCCAAATAACTAACTGTTAATCCTATCTCTTTGGGGATTGGAGCTTTCTTCTGGATTTTCCACCCATTCCTACTTTTCTTCTCTGTCTGATACGTGAGTCGCGGGTCAATAAGCCTTTTTTCTTAAGGATCGGGCGGTGCTTCTCACGGTCCAGCTTATTTAACGCATTTGCAATGGCTGCAATTGTCGCGTCCAGCTGTCCTGAGTGTCCTCCACCGGTTACCCGAATGGTGATTGCATAATTATTTTGGTGGGTATTTGTAAGCCTGAGTGGCTCTGTATAAAGCTTCCTTTCAATCTCACTTGGAAAATAAGCGGCAATTGGCTTCTCATTGACCAGAATCTCTCCCTTTTTTATAGGCTCCTGAGCCCATTTTGCATCAGCCTTTACGTGTTCATAAATCCGGACACGCGCAACCGCTTCCTTGCGTCTTCCAACGGCTGAAACATAGTCTCGTTTTTGAGATTTACTTTGTTTATTTATCTTTGGTTGTTGTACTTCGTCTGCCATATGGTAATTAGATCAAATATTAAAAATTAAATATCAAATATTTTTGATTTTTTATTTTTGATTTTTGATTTTGTCACTGTACTTATGCTCGCTGCCTGCAAATACATATAAGCGCTTTAGCATTCTGTCTCTCAATTTGTTCTGAGGAAGCATGCCTTTGACTGCATGGGTTATTATCTGCTCAGGCTTTCTGCCTCTTAATTCCTTGAGAGTTTCCTGTCTGAACCCACCCGGATAGCCTGAATGTCTGTAATAATTCTTCTGATCTTCTTTTTTCCCGGTCACTTTTACCTCTTTTGCGTTTATCACGACAACATAATCTCCACAATCAAGATTGCGAACGAAATTGGGCTTTCCCTTCCCCATCAGGTGATGTGCGATATCAGTTGAGATACGTCCTAAGACCATATCCTTAACATCTATCATGTGCCAGACTCTTTTAATGTCTGATATTTTTGTTGTCGCTGTAATGCTTGCTTGATCCATAAATTTAGTTCTTAGGTTTTAGGTTTTAGGGGTTAGTACTAATCACTAAGCCCTAACCACTAATCCCTGGCTATTGTCCTTTCTTCTGTCTTGTTATCAATCTTTTGAAAATTCCTAGCTTTTGGACTTTTTCCTCCACCTTTTTACCAATAACTGGTTTGGGCGCTTCTGCGGTTACTACCTTTGGCGCTTTTACTATCTTTTTTGCTTTTGTCGGCTTCTTTTTCTTAGCAGTCTTTCCTAATTCTGAATTCTTAATTCTTAATTCCGTACTCTGTTCCGTCCACTCAATAATTGCCATCGGCGCATTATCCGCAACACGCCTTTTGCCCAATTTTATAACTCTAGTATAGCCACCTTGCCTTGTTGCAAAACGTGGCGCGATATCTGATATCATTTTCATAACAGCGTCCTGGTTGACGCTCGGATGCAGGCCTTTGTAGGCAAGATCTCCACCTTGCCCTGAGCTTGCCGAATGGGCCTTTTTTGCTGTAGTAACAAGCTTATCGGCAGCACTTTTTATAGCCTTGGCTTTGGCAATAGTTGTACTGATCCTTTCTTCAAGAACAAGAGAAGTAAGCAAGTTCTTAAACATTGCTTTTCTTTCATTTGCATCTCTTTTAAATTGTCTTCCAAATACTTGTTTTCTCATAGAAATAAAAAAATCCGAATATCGAAGTCCGAAATCCGAAACAATCCCAAATGTTCAAAATCCGAATTTCTAAAACGTTTTGAATTTGAGAATTTTGTATTTGTTTCGAGTTTCGATATTCTAATTTCGGATTTAATCTGTTAGGCAGTTAGTGATATTCCCTTTTCCTGCAATTTTTCCTCAATTACTGAAATGGATTTTCCACCCATATTACGCATACTGACCAAATCCTTACGTGGAACGGCAAGTAATTGCTCAATTGTCTCAACTCCACCGTTTCTCAGACTGTTATATATTCTTGTCGGAAGATCAAGCTCATCAATTGTTGTTTTAAGCGTACTTTGTGAGATTGATGAGGTAGAGACAACGCCTTCTGGTACGACTGGCTGTGCCTTTGGTTCATAAATTTGAGTGAAGTGAGAGGCTAAGATCTTTGAAGCGTTACTGAGAGCATCAGCTGGGGATACTGTTCCATTGGTCCAAATCTTAAGAATCAGCTTATCCAAGTCAGTTCGACGTCCGACACGTGTTGCTGCTACTGTGTATGTAACTCTTCTTATGGGAGTATATACAGCATCAATGGTTATTGTTCCAAGCGCTGCTGCTTTTCTTTCCTCAGAAAGTGAGTAGCCATATCCCTTCTCAATTGTAAGCTCCATTTCGAGTTTGGACTTATCCCCTGAGAGTGAGCCTATATATTGATCTTTATTAACTACTTCAACACCTTCTGTCAACTCAACGTCTTTTGCTGTTATTCTCTTGGTGCCTTTTACGGAAAGCTTTACAGTCTCACTTGTTTTGGCTCCGACTAAGCGGAAATTAAGCTCTTTGATATTTAGAAGAAGATCGATTATGTTTTCTTTAAGTCCGGGAAGAGTTGAGAATTTGTGCTTTACATTGGTAATTCGTACTTGTGTCACAGCAGATCCTGGGATTGTTGTGTAGAGAACGCGTCTCAGACTATTTCCCATTGTGTGCCCATAACCAGGCTCAAGTGGTTCAATGGCAAATTCCCCGTAGTCTGGGGTTGATTCAATTTCTTTAACTTTAAAAATGTATTCGTCCATAAGAACCTATTATAGCATTATCTAGAGTAATATTCAATGATTTGTCGTGTACTAAATGGCGGCATGATGTCATCAGGTCTGGGCATTCTTTTAAGCTTTCCCGCAGGCCCTTTCTTATCCAAGAAATCTATTGTTTCTGTTTTCTCAGCAAGGAGTTTTATGATATCAGGATTTTTCATCATAGCCTCACTTATCGTGATGACATCCCCTTCTTTAACAGTATACGAGGGTATGCTCATTTTTTTACCGTTTACCATTACATGTCCATGAACTACAATTTGGCGTGCCATCATTCTGGATTTTGAAAAACCAAGCCTATAGACAATATTATCAAGTCTTCTCTCAAGAAGTGAAAGCAATAGTTCTTCGGTATCCCCTTTTTGAGCCGAAACAGTCTGGACCATTTGCTTAAATTGCCTCTCAAATAGTCCATACATTACTTTTGCCTTTTGTTTTTCACGAAGCTGTGTTCCAAACTCAGAAGGCCTGCGTCTGCCTGCCTTTTTTCCATGCACGCCAGGAGGTGTGTTAAGTCTTCGCATCAGAGAAGCAGACGTTTTCTCAAGGATATTTATCCCCTCGCGTCTTGCTAATTTATGTTTTGGTCCTGTATATCTTGCCATAATTAAAATGTAATGCTAATTGCTACTAATTATATGCTAATCTCATGCGAATATTTATTAAAATTTGCATTAAATTCGAATGCAATTCGTAGTAATTCGCATATCCTTATACTCTCCGTTTTTTCTTCGCTCTTGGTCCGTTATGCGGCATTGGTGTTATATCTGAGATTGAACTGATCATAAGTCCTGATGTTTTAATTCCGCGAAGTGATGATTCCCGCCCGTTGCCTGGTCCTTTTATAAATATGTCAGCAGACTTCAAGCCTTTTTCAATAATTCTTTTGACGACATCTTCTGCTGCAACCGTTGCTGCATATGGAGTAGATTTCCGAGCTCCCTTAAATCCTTTGTGTCCTGAAGAACTCCAGCCAAGAGTATCCCCTTTATCATTTGTAACTGTGATAAGGGTATTATTAAAAGTTGATGTCACATAAACACGTCCGTGATCAGTAACGTTGTTTACTGCTTTTTTCTTGGCCTTTGTTGTTGTTTTTGCTGCTGCTTTTGCCATATTACTTACCCTTTGCCTTTGCTGCTACTTCCATCTTTGCTGCTACTTCTTTTTTAATCGCTCCAATTGTGACTCTCTTGCCTCTTTTTGTTCTGGCATTTGAGCGGGTTCTCTGTCCGCGTGATGGTAAACCACGGGTATGTCTGATTCCCCGATATGAACCTGATTCTTTAAGACGTCTTATGTCTGCTGCTATATCTGCTTTTAAATCTCCTTCAATTTTGTAAGTCTCAAGAACTTTGGTGATTCTTTTTACTTCGTCTTCTGTCAGATCTTTTGCTTTTTTTGCTCCGTCTACTTTGGAATTTTCCAAAATTGGCAAAACATTACTTCTTCCTATTCCATAAATATAGGTCAAAGCAATATCCATTCTTTTACTGTCCGGTATTGTAACACTTGCAACTCTCATATATTTATTTATTGATTTGCTAATTTCTACAAATTATATTCTAATTTATGCTAATATCTAAAAATTTGCATGTATTTGCATGTAAATTCGTGATAATTCGCATGTCCTCTACCCCTGTCTCTGTTTGTGTCTTGGATTCTCACAAGTCACCCGCACAACGCCTGAACGCCTAATCACTTTACATTTCATACATCTTTTCTTAACACTTGCTTGTACTTTCATAGTTAGTTCTTAGGGCTTAGGTTTTAGGGGTTAGTACTAATCACTAACACCTAACCACTAATTCCTACTTGTATCTAAACATTATCCGGCCCCGTCCCTGGTCATACGGCGTCATCTCAAGTTTTACCCTGTCACCAGGCAGTATTTTTATAAAATGCATCCGCATTTTTCCTGATAGATGACAAAGTACCAGTGACCCATCGGCAAGCTTTACTCTAAATAAAGTATTCGGCAGCGCTTCAATGACTTCTCCATCTGTTTCAAAAGACCCCTGATGAGGCATTCAGACATTATAGCAAACCAGGCTCAAAATTACAAAGAGGAAAACAACTAAGCTACTTCTTCAAAGCTTTATAGAATTCGTCTTTTGAAAATCCGGACTGCCTTATAATGGAATTTAGTGTTCCAGGCCTGAATTCAAGGTTTGATCCGTGAAAAAATATCGTTACAGCTAAATTCTTACCGTTTCTATTCAAAGTCCATGTCTGATGCGAAGTGCCTCTTCCAGGTTCTGCTTTAAAACCAAGGTTGTTGAGAATTTTTACAACTTCGCGGTACTTTAGAGGTCTGTATTTAGACATAGCTTGGGGAAGATGGATATGAACTAGTGGTGAAAAACTGAAAAGGCAAAGAGTCTAATTTCTGAGGTTTTGCATGAACAAGCGCATCAAGCCTGTCCCAATATTCTTTTGGCGCGGGACGGGACATGAGCTCTTTAGGATATCCCAATTTTGCGGCAGCTTGAATGTGTGATTCAATCGCGTCATGAATACTAAGAATCGCTTCCTGAAGACTTGCGTGCCCCTCCTCGACAATATCCAGATCAAGACATATTCCGGTAAATGAATCGTCTTTTTCCTGATAGACAATACATCGAAATGGAAATTTTTGTGCTTTCATGTTAAATTTATTCTACCACCCCAGGCTCAAAATTACAAAGAGGAAAATAAAGCATCGATACAGCTCCTTAGGTAATAATTATATTTCTCCTTCTATAGTATCGAAGAATAATATTGTAAATTTTGACTTATCTTCTGCCATCTTTTTAGATTCATCTAAATTCAATTGATCAATCACCATTAATCTTTTCTTTTTATACTCATCTTTTGCTTCTACTAAATTCAAACCCTTCTCGCCAGATGCAACAAAACCTCTTGCTATCCCAACTGCTCCCAGCATGTCTAAAATATCACAGTCTTGGACAATCTTACCCTCCAAGCTAGTAGGTTTATCTACGAAATCATAATGTCTGGCTATGCAATATGTTACTTCTGCAATTTCTTCATCTGTAAAATCCGATAAGTATTCTTTAATACTTGATAAATCATTTTTTGTTATCTCATGAAGAAGTAATGCTGCTTCAATAATTTTCCAATTCCCTTTGTGGACTGCATTGATCTTTTGCCCATATTTTAAAATTCGTTCAATGTGGGAATAATCATGAGCTCCATGCAATTTTTCTTTAAGAATTTGTCTTATATTGTCATCCATGAGAAAATTATAGCAGAAGCCCTCATTCGGCAAAATGCATGGAGGATTATTTCAGATTTATCAAGCTGTCAATATCAGCGGGCCGGATTTTATGATGGCAATTGAGCGCTCGAAAAGTCCTGCCATGCTTCCATCTTTTGACCTTATCGTCCAGCCGTCATGATCCAGCACAACATCTTTTGTACCCATGTTGTATATCACCTCAACTGCGATTGTCATGCCTTCTTGAAGCAATGGCGTTTTCTCAATTTTACCGTTTAAATAACCCGGCACTTCAGGCTCTTCATGAAGCTCCCGCCCTACCCCATGGCCGATCAAACTTCTGACAACTGAATACCCAGCTTCTTTTTCAACAATATCCTGAATAACTTTAGATATATGTCCAACCCTATTCCCAATAACAGCTTGCTCAATTCCTGCATCTAAAGCTTTTCTACCTATCTTCAAAAATTTCTCAACCTCCTCCTCGCTATCTTTGATCTTTAATCTTTGATCTTTAATCTCCAAGACTCTCCGAGTTTCAGCCATATCCGTATGAAACCCCTTATAAAATACCCCGCAGTCAACACCTACGACATCTCCCGCTCTAAACTTATAATTTCCCGGAATTCCATGAACAACAGCATCATTTGTAGACATACAAATTGTGTGATGGTATCCATTTACTTTTTTAAAACCGGGCTCCCCGCCCTTTTCTCTTATTAATTTTTCTGCTAATTTATCTAGTTCCAACTCAGTAACTCCAGGTTTTATAGCACTCATCACATCAGCTAAAACCTCAGCCAATATATGGCCTCCGGTCTTCATTATTTCAATCTCTTTTGCAGTTTTGTAATTAATCATTTGTAAAACTTCAGTGCAAATATACCAATATATTGGTAGTAAGAATTATATTAAATTCCTATTTTTCAGCTCGGTAAGTACCTTATCAACTGTTTCCCTCTCATTCAGATCCGAATTATCCAATATAAAATAGCCCTGGCTCTCAGGATCAGCGGGTAAAGGACCAACTTCCCGCTCTGTATCCCGTCTGTCCCGGGTAATCAGACGCGCAAGTTCTGCCTCAAGATTTCTTTCCTGATGCACAAATTGCTCCATCCGGCGCCGGGCACGCACCTCAGGACTTGCCGTTAGATAAACTTTAAGAGCGGCATTTGGGAAAACAACTGTTCCGATATCCCGTCCCTCAGCCACAACTATCTTACCCTTACTTATCGCCTTTTCCCCAAGCTCCTGCTGCCTTAAAACAGATTCTGCACGGATTTTTGGGTAAACCCCGACAACTGAGGCACCACTTGCCGTATCCGGCTTACTCAATCTCTCAGTTACATCCTGACCATTCAAAATGATCTTGTCGTCCTCAAATTCAATATTTAGCTCAGGTAGTACCGTCTCAACCTCGCTCTCATTTTCCAGGTTAAGCCCCTTATTAATACACAGCAGAGCAACAGATCTATACATTGCACCTGTATATAAGTAGAATCCATTAAGTTCTTTTGCAAGTTGTTGTGCGAGGGCTCCTTTACCTGAGGCGACAGGTCCATCAATTGCTATTACAAATCCTTTATTATCGGGCATTATTTTTTAATTTTTTGCATTATCTCTTTGTGGATTTTATCAATAGGCTGTTCACCAACTACCTCAACTAAATTTCCTTTTTTCTTGTAGTGTTCAAGAACCGGTTCTGTGAATTTATGAAATGAATCTATTCTTTTCCGAACAGCCATCAAAGTTTCGTCTTCTCTAATTTCACCATCTCTGCCTGAAATTCTCCAAAGTGCCTCTTTGTCAGTTATTTTTAAATAAATAACCTTATCTATTCCGTTTTTAAAGGCCTTAACCTGCCCCAGGGTTCTTGGAAATCCATCAAGAATATAACCATTTTGATACTCGGGCCGACTCAAATACTCACTTACTATTTTTAAGGTTTTGGCATCTGAAATCAGAAGTCCGACATTCATAACAACTTTTATTTGCCTACCCAGTGGTGTGTGTTCTTTGGCTAGATCGCGGAAGATGTGGCCTGTTGAAAGATAAGGAAGGCCCAGCTTTTCAGAAAGAAGGTTCCCCTGTGTTGATTTACCCGATCCCTGAATTCCTATTAAAATTATTTTCATAAATTTTACTTAAGGAAGCTTTCGTAATTACGCATCACAAGTTTGGCCTCAATTGCCTTAAATGTTTCAAGCACAACACTGACTACAATTAAGATACTTGTTCCGCCAATCAAAAGAGTCTGTATACCTGTAAAAGATCTGGCAATTTCAGGAAGGATAGCTATAAGTCCGAGAAAGGATGCCCCAGCCAGAGTAATTCTGGTTAAAATATAATTAAGGTATTTTGTCGTAGGAGTGCCCGGCCTAATACCCGGTATAAATCCGCCGTGCTTCTGGATCTCCTCTGAAATCTTTTTTGGATTAAATACAATAGCTGTATAGAAAAAAGTAAACCCAACAACCAGAAGAAAGTATAAAAGGTTATAAGGAATACTGCTTGGCGCAAACCAAATATTCACATTTTGCGCTATACCTGCAAGAATAGGATTTGGAGAAGTTCTGAAAAAATTGGCCAGAAGTGTTGGCAGCAGAACTATCGAAACTGCAAAAATAATAGGTATGACACCGGCCTGATTAAGACGCAGGGGAAGATGAGTCGACTCACCGCCATACATTTTATTCCCTCTGACTCTTTTTGCATAAAAAACCGTAATTTGACGGGTTGCCTCAGTCATCAGAATAACAGCTGAGATAACGACCAGGCCAAGCACAATCAATGTAATAAGACTAAGTGAATTTTCAGCTGTTGCAGTCTCAAGAGTCTGCCCAAAAAGCACAGGAAAGCCCCCAACGATTCCTGCAAAAATCATAAGAGAAATTCCATTACCAACACCCCTCTCGGTAATTAGCTCTCCAAGCCAAACGAGGAACATCGTTCCTGCGATCAATGTTGCTATAAACGCAACAAACGAAATAGGCGGCAGGGTCGTGACAATTCCCTGACTCCTTAAGAGCGCATACATTCCTATCGCCTGAAGTGCAGCTAAGGGGATTGTCAAAAATCTTGTATATTGATTTATCTTTCGTCTTCCTGATTCTCCCTCTTTTGACAGCTCCTCAAGCTTTGGAAAAACCATTGTCAAAAGCTGAAGTATGATTGATGCGTTAATATATGGGTTTAGGCCTAGAGCCATGATTGAGAAATTGGCAAGAGTTCCGCCTGAGAAGATATTTAACAAACCTAAGAATTGATTACCTGCAAAAAGATTTTTAAGTGCCGCTACATCGACTCCTGAAACAGGAACGTGAGCAAGGAATCTGAAAACCAAAAATATCCCGAGGGTAAAGAGGATCCTCTTTCTGATCTCTTGGGATTTAAAAGCATTTTTGAGAGTGTCGAGAAAGCTATTCATACAAAAATCAAATATCAAAAATTAAAAAGCAAAAATACAAATCAAAGATCAAAAATATTTTATTTTTAATATGTATTTTTAATATTTAATATTTACTTTTTACTATTGAGTACGCTTCCTCCGGCTTTTTCTATTTTCTTAATTGCCCCTTTTGACGCAGGTAATTTAACTGTCAGAGCAACAGATAATTCCCCATCCCCCAGTATTTTAATCCCGTTTACTTTTGCTCCTTCAGGGTTAACGAGCTTTAACTTTGCAAGACTTTCAATATCAACAGTTGAATTTTTTGGAAAAGAATTTAAAAGACCTACATTTACAGTGTATGCATTTTTTCTGAGAGACTTATTTTTTCCTTTCCCCCGAAGAAACGGAAGACGCTTTATAAGAGGAAGTGCCCCACCCTCAAAATCAAGCGGCACATCGCCACGGGCCTTCTGACCTTTGGTTCCGCGTCCTGCTGTTTTTCCGCGTCCTGAACCGTGTCCAAGTCCTACACGTCTTTTTTTCTTGGCTGTTATTTTTTCAAGATTTCCTAAATTCATATTTTTATTAAGCCTTGCTTTTGGCTGCTATTCTGTCTTTTTGCTTCTGGCCTCTTTCACTGACCCGTCTTAGTGCCTCAAGTGTTGCATAAATATTGCTGATCTTATTTCTTGTCCCCAAAACTTTTGATGAAATATTCTCAATTCCGGCAAGGGTCACAACGCTTCTGACGGAACCCCCTGCAATGACCCCTGATCCGTGAGGAGCAGGCTTTAGCATGATACGCGCAGCACCTAGCTTTATATCAATTCTAAAAGGTATTGAGCCGTTAACAAGCGGCACATCAACCAGATGCTTTTTTGCTTGTGAAATTCCCTTGCGTATTGCTGCTGCTACATCTGGTGCCTTACCAAGCCCGACCCCTACTTTTCCTTTTTTATCCCCAACAACAGTTAGTGCTGAAAAACCAACTTTATTTCCACCCTTTGTTTTCTTCGAGACTCTATTGATCTGAACAATAAGTTCCTGAAACTCACTTGGTGTTGTATTTAGTCTGTTTTGTGGTCTTTGTCTCATTAGAATTTCAAACCTCCTTCTCGAGCACCAGTTGCTACTGCCTCAACTCTCCCGTGATATGAAAATCTTCCCTTATCAAAAGCGACTTCTTTAACTTTTTTGGAAATTGCCAACTTGGCAATTGCCACACCGAGCTCTTTTGCTCTTTCAGTTGGTGTTGCTTTTCCTTTTGCTGCCAAAACTTTTTCAGAAATACCCATCAGTGTATCACCTTTTTGATCTATGATTTGAGCATAGATATATTTATTTGAACGGAATACGCAAAGTCGTACCCGGTCCGAATGAGCAACAACGTTTTTCCTGATTCTAGTTTGTCTTTTTAATCTTGTATTTTTAATATTCATAATTTTAACTTTTTACAATTCACACTTAACAGTTAACTTTCTTTTGTTAATTGTCAATTGTGAACTGTTAATTGTTTACTTGGTGGCTCCTGCTGCTTTTGCAGCTTTACCGGCTTTTCTTCTGACATGCTCCCCTTGATACCTTATTCCTTTTCCTTTATATGGCTCAGGCGGGCGAACTGATCTTATCTCAGCTGCCAATTCTCCAACCAGTGCTATATCAACTCCTGCGACTGAAATAACATTGTCAGCAACAGACAGCTTAATTCCTTCTTTTGGTGTAAATTTCACAGGGTGTGAGTAGCCAACTGAAAGAACCAGATCAGCTCCCTGCATTTGAGCTCTATATCCAACCCCCGTCATTTCAAGCTTTTTCTCAAATCCCAAGTCTACTCCTTTTACAGCATTTGCAAGATTTGCCCGGAACATTCCAAAAAGCGATCTTATTTTTTTGTCATTTTGATTTTTAGCTGTTACCGTTGCAACCCCCTCATTTACCTCAAGTGCAATTCCCTCAGGCTTATTAACTGTAAATACTCCTTTGGGACCTGTGACATGAACTGTTTTTCCCTCAGTTGTAAGGCTAACTCCGCTTGCAATAGAAATTGGTAATTTTCCGATTTTTGACATAAGTTAAAATATAAAAAATTAAATATAAAAGATCAAAAATATTTTTAATATTTGATTTTTAATCTTTGATATTAAAGTATGACTATGAACTTAAACAACACCTGTTACCAGATCTTGAATAAAAGCTCGCCCCCAACACCCTTCTTTATTGCCTCCTTTCCTGATAGGACACCTGCGTTTGTTGATAAAATAGCTACTGTTGCCTTTCCCTGAATTCTGACGATCTCATCAGCTGATACGTATTTACGAAGAGATGGTTTTGAGATCAGGAGCAAATCTGTAATTGCAGGTTTTCGTCTTTGATAACGAAGGCGGATGCTTAGAGACTTCTTGCCGTCCTCTGTTTCTTCTTTAACAGTCTCGAGAAACCCTTCTTTAATAAGCGCTTTTCCGATTGCCTTATTTAAATTCGCGTAAGGCGTTACGATATCTTTTTTACGGGCCATTGCCGCATTTTTTAATTGAATTACAAAATCGTGATACATAATGTTTAGTTTTTAGGGCTTAGGTTTTAGGGGTTAGTACTAATCACTAAACCCTTATTACTAATACCTAGTTCTACCAGCTGGCTTTTAGCACGCCCGGCAACTCTCCTTTCATCGCTCTTTCTCTAAAACAAATTCTACACAGTCCAAATCTTCTGTAGTAAGCTCTGTATCTACCACAAATTGCGCAGCGATTAACAATTCTTGTTGAGAATTTTGCTTTTTTTTGTGATTTAACTACGTTTGATTTCTTAGCCATATTATAAAAATATAAAAAATTAAATATAAAAGATCAAAAATATTTTTAATATTTGATTTTTAATCTTTGATATTCCTCAAGACTTTCTTCTAGCCTTGAATTATACCATACATTCTACTTAATTACTCTTTAGCTTTTCCTGCCTGCCGGCAGGCAGGTCTTTGGTGAATGGCATTCCCAATTCTTCAAGAAGCGCTATTGCGTCATTGGTATTATCAGCTGTTGTTACAATCACTATTTCCATACCCTGAAGTCTCTCAACACTTCCCGGATCAATCTCAGGAAATACTGAGTATTCATGAAGTCCCAACGTGTAATTTCCTGATTTATCAAAACTGGTTCTTCTGACTCCTCTAAAATCTTTGATTCTTGGAAGAACGATTTTGACAATCTTATCATAAAAATCATACATCCGCTCCCCTCGCAAGGTAGCAACAAGTCCAATCGGGTCGCCAATTCTGAGCTTAAAACTCGCAATAGCTTTTTTCGCACGGGTCGTCTTGACCTTTTGCCCTGTAATTTGCGAGAGGACAACACTCATCTTCTCAACGTTTTTCTTGTCAGCAACGGCGTCTTTGACTCCCATGTTAACAACAATCTTTGAGAGTTTGGGAACACTCATCGGGTTTTTAACATTAAGCTTTTTTTGAAGCTTAACGACTGCCTCTTCTTTATATGTTTTTTGTAAATCTGTCATATTTCTTTATTACACTTCCTGCAAATCCTGCTCTTTCCTTCTTTTAAGACCTTATAGCCAATCCTTGTCTGCTTTTTACATTTCGGACATAGAAGGGCAACATTTGAAACAGGCAAGCTTTTTGTTATGGTAATAATTTCTGATTTCTGACCGGCTGCTTTTGCTTTAATATGTCTTTTATATTGATTTACTCCCTCAACAAGAACTCTTCCTGTCTTTGAATAAGTGCGTTCAATCTTTCCGGTTTTACCGCTATCTTTTCCTGCTACTACTTTTACGATGTCTCCTTTTATTAATTTCATAATACTAATGTATCCGAATTTTTACTCCGAATAAATCCAAATAAAAATTACTTCTTTCTATTCGCATCTATTCGCACTAACAATTCGCATGAATTCGCATCAAAGTACTTCAGTTGCCATACTGGCAATCTTTGCAAATCCCCGGTCTTTAACTTCGCGTGCGATTGGTCCGAATATCCTAGTTCCCCTGACGTTTTTATCTTTTGCGTTATCAATAACAACAGCTGCATTGTCTGAAAAACGTATATATGAGCCATCAGCTCTTCTGAATTCTTTTCTGGTTCTGACAACTACAGCTTTGACCATTTCACTGTCCTTGACCTGACCATTTGGATTGGCTTCCTTAACTACGCAGTGAATAACATCTCCAATTCTGGCGAATTTATGCTTTGACCCACCGTAAACATGTATTACGATAAGCTGCTTTGCACCCGAGTTATCTGCTGATACCAATATACTTCTTTGCTGAATCATATTTTTTTATCCTCAATCTCAATTAATTTAAAATGCTTGTCTTTTGAGAGTGGTATTGTTTCCTCAATTTTAACCGTATTACCCAATATCGGTGTAAATCCATTTGGATCAACTTTGTATTTTTTACTTCTCTTCAAAAGCTTTCCATACAGCTTGTGAGGAGTCCGACGAACAACCTCAACCAATACGGTGTTTTGCATTTTAAGTGAAACAACTTTTCCTGTTAGTACTTTACTCATTTTTTACCTCCTTTGACCGCCGAAGTTTTCTTGTCCGCCGCAGCTTTAGCGTTGGCGGGAACGGAGGCGGTCTTTTTTGACGCTGATTTTTCTTTTGTCAAAACTTCTTTCTTGCCTTGTGCTGAGCTTGCTTGTCCTGAGCCTGCCGAAGCATCATCTGCTTTTACTACTTGCTCAAGCTTCTCCTCAGCTAATTTTTCATTAATAATCGTACTCATTACCGCAATCTCGACTCTTTTTAGATTAATCGCGCTGGTATTCTTGAGCTTTCCCATCTGATGATCAAGATTCAATACGCGTTTTGCCTCTTTTGCTTCTTTTAACTGCGCTCTAAGCTCTAATATAGATTTATTATGTAATTCTTTTTTAATATTATTTTTCATATTTTATTTATCTGTTTTTGATATAAATCTTGTTTTGACCGGTAATTTATGCGCTGCCAATCTAAGAGCTTCTTTTGCAATTTCGTGTGTCACGCCTGAGATCTCAAAAAGCATTCTTCCCGGTTTGACCGGTGCTACATATTCGTGCGTATCTCCTTTTCCTCCACCCATTCTAACCTCAGCCGGTTTCTTACTGATCGGTTTATCGGGAAAAACTCTGATCCAGACTCTCCCTCCTCTTTGGGTGTAGTGGGTAATTGCGCGCCTGCCTGCCTCAATCTGGCGTGCCGATATCCAGGCTGTTTCAAGGGTTTGTAATCCAAAGTCTCCGAATGAAAGCTTAATGCCCCGGGTTGCATTTCCTTTCATCGATCCTCTCATTTGCTTTCTATACTTTTGTCTTCTTGGCATTAACATAATTTTATTTCTCCTCCGGTTTGTTGATCCAAACCTTTATTCCTATGTATCCTTTTTTGGTCAAGCAAGCGTAACTTGAGTAAGCGATATTTTCTCTAATTGTTGACAGAGGAACTGTCCCAAGACGTATCTTCTCCCGTCTTGCAATCTCTGAGCCTGCGATTCTTCCTGTTAGTAACAGCTTAACTCCTTTGGCGCCTGATGCCATAACCCGCTCAGCCGTGCTGTTGAGCACCCTTTTATAAGGAAGACGTCTTATCAGCTGATCTGAGATGCTTGTTGCGACCAGATATGCATCAAGATTTGGTTCTTTTACGGGCTCAACGCGGATATCAAGTTTTGGCATATTTGTGCCTTTTTGTTTGATGAAAAACTTTGTTATATTTTTCTTAAGATCCTCAAGTCCTGAACCTCCCCGTCCGATTACAATTCCGGGACGTGAAACAAATATAATAATTTTCAAGCTATTAATTGATCTCTCAATCTCAACCTTGGCAATCCCAGCTGCTCTCAGCTTATCCATAAGCATTTTTCTGAGCGTATAGTCCTGAAAAAGGGTTTCTTTATACTTCTTCTCATCAAACCAACGGCTTGACCAGCTAAATACCGTTCCAAGTCTTACTACATGTGGATTAATTTTTTGTCCCATTATTTTTTACCTCCTTTAGCTGCTGATTTTTTAATAAAAGCTGTTTCCTTCTTATCCTCTTTTTCTGCTTTTTTGTCATCAACTCTTGCGACGATTGCCTTCTTGACAGCTTTTTCGCTCAAAACGATTGTAATGTGACTACTTCTTTTTTTGTAAGGATGCACCCGACCACGGGATGATGGATGAAATCTTTTCATTGCTTGCCCCTCATTTACCATGATGCTGTCAATTACCAAATTCTGTTTTTCCAGGTTATTGTTGGTCACCGCATTTGCAACTGCTGACTCAAGGGTCTTAACAATCGGTCCTGCTGCCCGGTTTGGCGTTGCCGCAAGTACCAAGAACGCATCCTCAATTGAAAGCTCGCGGACTGCGTCCGCGACTAGTCGGATTTTTCTTGGACTCATTCTTACTGATTTTGCTACTGCTCGAACTTGCATAATTTAGGTTTTAGGTTTTAGGTTTTAGGTTTTAGTACTAATCACTAAGCCCTAACCACTAATCCCTAGGTTTTACTTACCTCACGTGACACAACTTTTCCATGACCTCTAAACATTCTGGTTGGTGAGAATTCACCAAGTCTGTATCCAACCATATTTTCTGAAACCAGAACTTTTATAAAATGCTTACCGTTATGAACCATAAATGTGTGTCCGACAAATTCCGGTGGAATCTGACAGGCTCTTGCCCATGTTTTAATCTCCACCATGTTATTGGCGGCTTTTTGCAGCATAACCTTTTTCATTAATTTTTCGTCTATATATGGTCCTTTTTTAATACTTCTTCCCATATTATTTCTGTCCTCTCTTAGTCTTTCTGCGCTTTAGAATATATTTATCTGAATACTTTTTCTTTTTACGTGTGTTCCCAACAGCCGACCTACCTGCATATGTTTTTGGACCCGGCATGCCAATTCCAGATCGTCCTTCTCCTCCTCCGTGCGGGTGAGATCGTGGGTTCTGAGCAACTCCCCGAACAGTTGGCCGTCTACCCATATTGCGGGCTCTGCCTGCTTTTCCAATAACTTCATTCTTCCAGTCAACATTTCCCAGTTGCCCAATTGTTGCCTGAGCGTCCAGTCGGAATTTGCGCATTTCACCTGATGGAAGCTTGAGATGAGCAAAATCTCCTTCTTTAGCTGTTACTATTGCCCCAGTTCCTGCCCCTCTTGCGATCTGTCCGCCCTTTCCAGGTGTTATTTCTATATTGTGGACAATCGATCCAACGGGCATCTCAGAAAGAGTCAGCGAATTACCCAAAGAAACTTCAGCGTTTTTACCGGATGCTATTATAGCATTAATCTTAAGTCCAACGGGACTCAAAATATATCGCTTCTCCCCGTCGGTATAATGAACCAAGGCAATATCACATGTTCTGTTCGGATCATATTCTATTGCTTCAACCTTTCCCTTAATTCCAAATTTATCTCTTTTGAAATCAATGCTTCTCAGAAATCTCTTGTGCGCTCCACCCTGATGTCTGACAACAACCTGTCCTGATGCATCACGTCCTGAATGTTTCTTTTTTATTGTTTTTAAACTCTTCATAATTTTATCTTTTTTCCCGATGGTATTTTCCATCGGGATCCCGACTGAAAATCCCGATGGCCGAAAGCCATCGAGGATGCCGTATGAAAACTATCATCGGCACTATCAGCGGGACTTCTTTTTATTCTCTTTTTTGTCTTCTCCTGATTCAAAAATTGAAAGCTTTTCGCCTTTTTTCAAAAGAATTGTTGCCTTTTTTGTGGCTGTTTCATTGACTTCAACCCGTCTTGCCCCTATCCTTTTTCTTTTACCTTTTATCTTGCTAGTTGAGATAGAAACGATATTTACAGAAAAAGACGTTTTGAAAGCATTTCTAATTTCAGCTTTTGTAGCTGATCCTGCAACCAGAAAAGTGTACTTTCCCAAGTTTCCCTGCATTGATTTTTCAGTAACTATTGGTTTTATTATTACGTTGTGATTCATATTATTTACTTAAAAAAAGTTTTTCCATCTCAGCAAGTGACTCTTTTGCGATTAAAAGATTTTTATTTCTCAATACCTCAAGCGCATTAAGTCTATTTGCTGAAGTGTTACTTACGCCTTGAATATTTTTTGAACCTCTTTTAACACTTTCAAAATTGTCCGGTGTTACCAACAGTAATTGATTTTTCTTACTCTCCAGCGTTAAGTTTTTAAGAACTGCTGCAAAGCTTTTTGTCTTTGCATCAATTTTTTCAAATCCTGATAATACTTTTATTTCACCATCGGCAAATTTTCCTGAAAGTGCTGAAAATAATGCTTTTCTTCTCATCTTTTTAGGAAGTTCCAGGTTAAAATCGCGAGGGCGTGGTCCATGAACTATTCCTCCTTTTACAAAAATAGGAGCACGTATTGAACCATGTCTGGCATTTCCTGTTCCTTTTTGTCTATAGATTTTACGCGTTGATCCGTCAACTTCACCTCTTGTCTTGGTTGATGCATTACCTTGTCTTTTATTTGCCTGATAAACTCTTACAGCTTGTGCGAGAAGCTTTTTGTTGACCGGCTCACCGAAAATTACTGAACTTAAGGACACTTTTCCTGTTACTTTTCCCGCAAGATCATAAACGCTAATTGATAGATTCGCTGTTTGTGTTTTGGCAGATGCCGAAACAGGTTTTACAGCTTTTACTGCAACTTCTTTTTTAACAACAGCTTTAGAAACCTTGAGCGCTACGGCTTTCTTAACAACTGGTTTTTTAATTATTTTTGATCTTTGATTTTTGATCTTTGATTTAACTTCAGGCATTTTCCTCCTTCGGCTCGCCAGCTTTTACTTCTTCAACCGGTGTATCTTCAGGCTTATTTTCAACTTTTACCTCTTCTTCAGAATTCTTCGTTGAATCTTCAACTACAACTTCCTCTGTCTTAACTTCTTCGGCTTGCTCCTCTATTTTGGCCTCTACTTTTCCTTGTGCTGAGCTTGCCGAAGCATCTTCAACCTTTTCTTGCTTTGCATCCTCTTTAGAAACATCAACATCCGCTGCTACTTGCACCTTTGTCTCCTCTGGCTCTTTTGTCTCTTCTTTCTCCTTAGCGCTAAGGAGTGGAACAAATTTTTTATCCTCACCAATTCTTGTAATTACAACCCAGGAATTCTTGTGTCCCGGAACAAGTCCTGAAACATACAACAATTTGGCCTCATTATCAACATTAACAACTGTCAGGTTTTTAACCGTAACGGTCTCAGTTCCCATTCTACCAGCCATTCTTTTTCCCTTGTAAACTCTCCCCGGTGTTGTACCCTGACCAATTGATCCCGGAGCTCTATGTCTGTCTGATTGACCGTGAGTTTTGGGACCACCTCTAAAGCCGTGTCTCTTGACCCCTCCTGCAAATCCTTTTCCTTTTGAAATTCCGGTAACTTGTACCAAATCGCCGGGTTTGAAAACTCCATCAACACTGATCAAGTCACCTGCTTTAGGCATATCTTCATCAGTTGTACCCTCAACTGAAATTTCTCTTATTTTTAAAGGTGCGATACCCACGCCGGCTTTTTTTGCATGTCCCAAGAGAGCCTTGGTTGGTTTCTTTTTTGTACCAACTCCAAGCTGTAGGGCCGCATAAGAATCTAGCTCAGCAGTCTTAACCTGCAGCACCACATTCTCAGTAACTGAGATTTCTGTGACAGGAACTCTTTTGCCATTTTGCAAAAAGTCCTGTGCTTGATCTAATTTTTGCCCTATTAGTGTACCTATCATAATTTTAAAATTTCGTCAAAAAAAAGATAGCCCTTAGGCTATCATCATATTTCACACTATTTGTGATCTGATCCCCTCTAATCGGGGTGGCTTAGCATAAGCATTTTTAATCGATCCAACATCTTAATATTTAATTGTTGTTTGGGCATTTATAATTAAAATGTAAAACTACATTTTCAACTCTACATCAACTCCTGCTGGTAGAGCCAAATTTGTCAAACTGTCAATTGTCTTGTCTGTTGGTGACATAATGTCTATCAGTCTCTTGTGAACTCTTATTTCAAAGTGATCTCTTGCGTTCTTATCTACAAAAGGTGATTTGTTCACGGCGTATAAAGATCTGTCGGTCGGAAGAGGAACTGGACCAATAACTTTGGCACCGGTTCTTATAACTGAATCCAAAATCTGCTGACAACACGCATCCAAGACGCGTGCATCATAGCTTTTTAATCTGACTCTTATCCTACCTTTTGGCATATGTCTCCTAACAAACTTTTAAAGAACAAAAAACCCGATTTCTCGGGTTCTTTTTAAGTCTTATTTTATTATCTTTGTAATAACTCCGGCTCCAACTGTCTTTCCACCTTCTCTTATCGCGTATCTGAGTCCTTCTTCGAGGGCAACAGGCACAATGAGTTTGACTGTCATTTTGGTGTTGTCCCCTGGCATTACCATTTCAACACCTGTTGGAAGAGTTGCAGTTCCGGTAACATCAGTTGTTCTGATGTAGAACTGTGGGCGGTATCCTGTAAAGAAAGGTGTGTGGCGTCCTCCTTCTTCTTTTGTAAGGATATATGCTTCAGCTTCAAATTCTGTGTGGGGAGTAATACTTCCTGGCTTTGCGATAACTTGTCCGCGTTCAACATCGGTCTTTTCAAGACCGCGGAGGAGTAATCCGACATTGTCTCCTGCTTGTCCGTCATCGAGTTGTTTTTTAAACATCTCAACTCCGGTTACAACTGACTCTTTGTTTTTATCAAGTCCAACAACTGAAACTGCCTCGTTTACTTTGACAACTCCTCGCTCAATTCTTCCAGTTACAACTGTTCCACGACCTTTGATTGAGAAAACATCCTCAACAGGCATTAAGAAAGGCTTATCAAGTGCGCGCTCAGGAGTTGGGATATACTCATCAACCTTATTCATAAGGTCAGTTATTGCTTTTTCGGCCGCTGCATCTCCCTCAAGTGCTTTAAGAGCTGATCCTCTTATGATTGGTGTGTCATCTCCTGGGTATTCGTATTTGTTAAGAAGCTCACGGACTTCCATCTCAACCAAATCCAAAAGCTCTTCATCCTGAACCATATCGCATTTGTTAAGAAAAACGAGAATCGATGGAACTCCAACCTGCTTTGCAAGAAGGATGTGCTCACGTGTTTGGGGCATAGGTCCGTCCGGTGCACTGACAACTAGAATTGCTCCGTCCATTTGAGCGGCTCCAGTGATCATGTTTTTAACATAGTCTGCATGACCCGGTGCATCAATGTGTGCATAATGGCGCTTTTCTGTTTCGTATTCAAGATGGGAAATGTTAATTGTGACTCCGCGGGCTTTTTCTTCAGGGGCGTTATCGATATCTTCATACTTCATTGCTTTTCCGCCTCCCGCTTTGGAGAGAACAGTTGCAATTGCAGCTGAGAGAGTGGTCTTGCCGTGATCGACATGACCGATTGTTCCGATATTGACGTGTGGTTTATTTCTGTTAAATTTTGTGTCTGCCATATTGGTTTTTGTTACAAAAAAATAAATCTCATCTCTCGATGAGGATGAA
>DATLNW010000013.1:0-11754 GCA_035536575.1 Lysobacterales bacterium | reverse complement strand
TTCCTAATCGCCATGTTGGGTCCCCAAATAAGGGATTTACCAAATAATTGATTTATTTTTGCAAAAATATCATAGGATTTAAATATAAAATATAAAAATAAATTCTTTCCTAGGGGAAGAATTGTCCCCCCAACACACATCAGTTCAGGATCTTGCAGAACTGAGTAGACATTTTCCAACCAATACTTATCCACTACCGAATCAGCATCTGTAAAAGCTATAATATCAGCTTTTGACTGATATACTCCAAATTGTTTGGTGGGTGCGAATCCTTGTTTTTCTATAAAAGGAACAACTGTAGCTCCCAAAGATAATGCAATCTGGGCTGTGTTATCCGATGAGTTGTTATCAATAACTAAAACTTCATATTTATGTGGGAATGTTTGATTCATAGCTGCCTGTACGCATTTACCGATTAACTTTTCTTCATTGTAAGCCGGGATTACTACCGAAATTAAGGGATTTATATGAGTAGAATTAATTTTTTTAGCTTTGTATTTTTCACCCCCCATTTTATATTTTATTAAGTCCGTATAGACAGCACCCCTGAACAAAGTGATGAACGTAAAAAAGCTATATTTGCCCATAAGGATAAACCAATTTTCATTCTCAAACCTCCTCATTGAGTATTCATAATCAACATCAGGCATAAGCATTGCCCTTATCCCTTTACGCCTCGCTTTGATTACAAGATTTTGATCTTCAGAAACATAAGCTTTTTCATCAAAACCATTAATACTTTCAAAGAAATTTTTCTCTATAACAATAGCAGGGCCTAGGGCAAAAGCTTTTCCCAGCTTATCAAATACGGTAACAGCTTTGGTTAAAATTGCAAAATGCAATGCATTGATGAAATTTTTTTTACTTGGTATGGGATGAAGCAGGTAAATATATTTTTTTTCTTTCTCTATGTATTCTTTAATTCTTTTAATTGCATTTAAATTTATTCTTGAATCAGAGTCTAGAAAAAATAAATAATCTCCCTGAGCATGTTTTGCTCCTAAGTTTCGTTGGAATGATAAATTGCGTTGCGGTGATTCAATAAAGGTGAGGTTTAATTTTTTGCTAAAAGATAACGCTTTTAATTTTGTTTGATCATCTGATTTGGCATCGACAACAATAACCTCGAAAGATTTTTCCTTTTGATTCTCAAGGTCCTCAAGAAGAATGGGCAAATACACCTCTTCATTTAATGATGGAATTACAACCGATATTATGGACTTCATAGAATGATTATAATAAACTCCCCCTAAATATGCTATGGTAAAGCAAAAGCATGAAAGTAATTAGGCTGAAAGGTAAAATGCGCTCAACCACTCAAGCGCTACAGCTTAGATTGGACCATTTTTAGCTTCGGTATAATTGACAAACAGATGCCCGAACTGTGATAATAATAGATATGGAAATTGCTAAAAAAGTTTATAATTTCATTCTCGATACGATGCAGACAATTCTTCTGGCTGCATCAATTTTTTTAGTTGTATACATATTCTTATTCAGGCCATTCCAAGTTAGCGGAGAGTCTATGTTCCCGACATATGAAAATAAGGAATATATTCTGACAAGCCTTATTCATCTGCGTTTTCAAGAGCTAAAAAAGGGTGATGTAATTGTATTTAAATCCCCAACTGACCCAGATAAGGATTATATAAAAAGAGTGATGGCGACTGAGGGTGATTCTATATATCTAAAAGAGGGTTTTGTGTATGTAAACGATCAACAGGTTGATGAAAGTACGTACATTGACAGTGAAATGAGAACCTATGGCGGAAGTTTTTTGAAAGAAGGAACAGCAGTAACGGTACCAAAAGATGACTATATTGTTATGGGAGACAATAGACCTTTCAGCTCTGATTCACGGGAATGGGGCTTTTTATCAAAAACAAAAGTGATTGGAAAATCCTTATTTGTATATTGGCCTGTGAATAGTATGAGGTGGATCAAAAATCCATTTAATTAACCTTTAATTGGTTAATACTTCATGAATTGATTTAAGCTTCTGAGTTGTAACCTCAGGATCTCCCTTAATTACGATTGTCACTCGCGCTAGCTTACTTGACTGAAAAATTGCCACTTTGTCAAAACTATGCTTTTCTTCAATTTGCTTTGCCATTTGGTCTTGTTCAGGAACCCATATCTGATCTTTAGCGCTGGCTGGTTCCTTCTTCTGAATGTCTCCTTTTACTTGTCTTGCCAGCTCTTCCGTTTGGCGGACTGTATAATTGTCCCTAAGTATTGTCTTAAAAACATCAAGCATCAACTTGTGATCTCCAAGTGACAGGAGCGGGCGTACGTGACCTTCTGTAATAACACCTGCTACCAACGCATCCTTCACTGCATCAGGCAGGGACAATAAACGGATAGTATTGGAAACTGCCGGAACACTTTTTCCTACTCTTTTTGCAACCTCTGTTGTTCCAAGTCCAAATTCGTCAATAAGACGCTTATAGGCAAGTCCTTTTTCAATCGGGTTAAGGTCTTCTCTTTGAACGTTCTCAACTATGGACATCTCAAGCATGCCCTGAGGCGTAGTCTCTTTAACCACAACCGGTACCCTATCAAGCCCGAGCACTTTAGCTGCCCTCCAACGCCTCTCACCGGCAATTATCTGGTACCCGGCAGGTGTTCTGGCCACGACAATTGGCTCAAGAATTCCCTGTTCACGGATTGATTCAACGAGATCCGTTAGAGAATCGGGCGTGATTACGCCACGTGGTTGAAGCGGATTGGACTGAAGTTGATTTGTCTCAAGAGAATGAATATCGCCTACGTTCTGATTATTATCCATTTATTACCTCAATATATTTTTTACCTTTTAACGTTTTGAAGTTTACGATTCCCTCTTTTTGAGCAAATAGAGTAAAGTCACGTCCTGAAAGTACCCCGTCCCCAGGGAAAAACAAACTACCTTTTTGACGGACTAAAATGCTTCCCGGCTTTGCTTTTTCCCCACCATAAAGCTTAATCCCCCGTCTCTTGGGACGTGAATCTCTATTTCCCTTAACTGAACCCTGTGCTTTTGTATGTGCCATAGTGGTAAAATAAAAACTTAAATATTAAAAATCAAAAACTTTGTGAAAACTTTTTTGAATATACAATATTTTTTCACAACTGTCAAGCTTACCGAAATCAATCTATTTCTTGGTTGTATTTTTAATCTTTGATTTTTGATCTTTGACTTCTGTCGAGGGTTTTGTTTTTGCTTCTTTTTTACTACCAACTAGTATTTCTTCAATCTTAAGACGGGTTAACATCTGTCTGTGTCCTGTTACTTTACGGTATCGTGCTTTTGCTTTAAATTTTGCGACTCTGATTTTCTTTCCCTTTTTTTGCTCAAGCACCTTTGCTGTCACAATAGCTCCATCAACGTGTGGCTGTCCCAATTGAAAGGCTCCCTCATCGGCCAGCAGCAAAACTTTTTCAAAGTTAACGTTTGCGTCTAACTCGGCCTGGAGCTTGTCTACTTCTATAATTGATCCTTCAGAAACCTTGTATTGCTTACCACCTGTTTGTAAAACTGCATATTTCATAGATTTCACCAATTATACCAAATTACTCATCTTATTTCCAGCACATCTTTATTTCTTGAGTTTCCGGCAATTGAGGAAATCATACCTAGAAATATGAAATTTGAAAGAAGAGAGCTACCTCCAAAGGAAACAAAAGGAAATGTAATTCCGACAATTGGTAAAATACCCATATTCATTGCTATATTTACAAATCCCTGAATAATCAAAAATCCAAAACTTACAGCAAGAAATGCTTTACTGAAAAGCCCATCGCTTTCTCTAAAAAGCACATAGACTCGGTAAGCAAGGAGCATGAATGCAAGAATTACAATGCTTGATCCCACAAAGCCCAGTCCTTCAGCAATTGTCGCGAAAATAAAATCAGTATGCCTCTCGGGTAAAAATCTGAGAACAGATTGCGTACCCTCAGATATTCCTTTACCCATAAATCCGCCGGAGCCAACAGCAATAATAGCCTGGATCCCATTGTATGATGATCCCAACGGATCAGGATTTGCATTGATAAAAGTTAGGATTCTCTGCCTTTGGTAGCCGTGCAAAATACTCCAAATCAATGGGGACGTAAGAATAAATGGCAAAAGTACGGCACCAAACCATAAGAGCGGAAATCCCAGAACAAAAAGGGCAAATGCTCCTGCCCCTGCATACAATAATCCACTCCCCAAATCAGGTTGAATAGCTATCAAAATTACAACAGGAATTATATAAATAACAGTTTTGAGAAAAGATTTAAAATTTATATTCCTTTCCTCTTCAATTAACGCAGCAAATGCTAACGCAAGAAATGGTTTTAAAATTTCAGAAAATTGAAGTCTTACTCCCAAAATATCTATCCACCTACTTGCTCCTCTTGTCTCAATTCCGATAAATAAAACTATCCCCAAAAGGACTAATGATATTATGTATATTGGTAGCTTGAGTTGTTTCATAAACTCGATATTGGTTTTTGAAAAAAATAAAAAAGCAATAATGCCCACTACTAAGGCAGTTAGCTGACTTTTAAAGTATGCGACATTTACAGACAACAAGGTTACTAAGGAGATTGCGATAAGAATTGCAACCGGCGCCAAAAGCCGGAGATCAATTTGGAGTTTTGACTTCATTATATTCGTTTAATTTCAAATTTTCCCTCAGTTATGGAACTTACCAATGCGTTTTTCTTGATGTAATCTTCAAATAATTTTGGCCACGTTTCAAGATTTACGTTTATTTTTTCGTCAAGCGACGTTCCAACTTTTTTTCTTTCCTCCTGAATCATTCTGACAATTTCCCGAGCTTCTTTCTCAACAATCAGTTCATGAGTAAGATTGGTGTCCAGTTCCACTTTTGTTTCATTGTCTTTATTTCCGTCCGCGTAAGTGACTTCTTTAACGTTTAACTCATCCCGAATTAGATAATCCACCTCTGCTGAGAACTTTGCTTCTTTAATACCTGGATAAATAGTTATTTTTGCCAGAGGCTGCTTCACTTTTATTTGTTTTTCTTTTCGTATAGCCAAACCAAGCTCCACTATTTTTCGGACATGCTTCATCTCCTCAATCAACTTTTGATTTTCAACTTTCGACTTTCGACTTACAGTCGGCCAATCCGTTAAGTGCACTGATTCCTCACCTGTTAAGTTTTTATATATTGATTCGGAAATAAACGGAGTAACAGGTGCTAGTAACTTGGATAACGTTGTCAAAACCTCAAAACTGGTCTCATAAAATGCACTATTGTCATCAGCATCATCAGCGCTCGGACCAACTCTATCCCGGCTTCTTCTGATATACCACGTCGAAAAATCTGTTACAAAATCTTTCATTGCATCAATTGCCGCGACTGTGTCATAGGAGTCTAAGCTCTTAGTCACGTCCGAAACTAAATTGTTTAGAAGGATTAAAATCCACTGATCTAACACATTTGCCCTTTGTCCTTTACCCTTTACCCTTTGCTTTTTATTCCATTTATCCAAATTCGCGTACGTAATAAAGAAATTATAAACGTTCCAGAGAATAAGCATTGTACCGCGAACTTGATTACGGTAGGACTCCTCAGAAATCAAAATATCCTCACCCCGCATCACAGGACTTCCCAAAAGATAAAGCCTAAGAGCGTCTCCTCCATATTTATCAAGCATCTCACGGGGATCCGGATAATTCTTAAAATTTTTACTCATTTTCCGCCCATCAGTACCCAAAATTACTCCACTAACCCCGACATTTTTGAATGCAGGGGATTTATAGAGCGCTGCTCCTATTACATGCAACACGTAAAACCACGCCCGGATTTGCCCGGTGTATTCAGCGATAAAGTCCGGTGGAAAAAAATCCTCAAGTTTTTGCGATTTATCAAAAGGAAAATGTCGCTCGGCAAATGATGCAGACCCCGCCTCAATCCAACTATCCAAAACTTCAGGAACTCTCTTGCTCATTTTGCCACATTTTTTACATTTTACTTTTACTTCGTCAATGTCGGGCTTATGAAGATCTTTAATCTTTTGTCCAGATGCCTCCTCCAGCTCTTTTATAGAGCCGGGGACAAATCGCTCACCGCATTCACATTCCCAAACAGGAACAGGACTCCCCCAATAACGGTTGCGTGATATATTCCAATCAGGTGCATTCTCAAGGCTTTTCAAAAACCGGCCGGTTTTGAAATGTTTGGGAAACCAATTCACTGACTCATTGGTTTTTATCATCAGAGGCTTAAGATCCTGCACATTTACATACCACGCGATAATGGCTGCATTATAAAGTCTCGTATGGCATCTCCAGCAAAGCGGGACATTGTGTGGCACAATTTCATCTTTATAAACGAGCCCTCTTTCCATTAGATCTTGATTAACTAATTTATTTGCTTTTAGATAATACATTCCGCCAAATTTTGGCACATCCGGTTTTATAGTCCCCTCCTCATCCAAATGCTGTTCGATGTGAATGTTTTCTGAAATCATTACTTTCAAGTCTTCTTCTCCATATGCTGCTATTGTTACAACTCCTGTCCCTTCCACGGCCGTTACAAAATCTCCACCGATGATTTCAAATGCTTTTTTACCCTTTTCAATTGAGTAATAGTTGTAATGCGGGATATACTTTTTACCAATCAAATCTTTACCTTTTATTTTTCCAAGTATTTTATACTTACCATCCATCATTCTCAAGGTTGATTTGGCAAGAATATATCTTTCCCCATTTTGCTCAATCTCTACATATGTAAGTTTTGGATTAACAGCAAGAGCCGGTGTTACAATTTTGTTCCAGGGAGTTGTTGACCAAGCAAGTATAAATGTATTTTTCTCACCTTCCAATTGATATTTATACGTTGTTGCGGAGTCCTGAATTTCTTTATGATTTTCAGCATCCATTGCTACTTCAAAATTTGAAATAGGAGTTGCGCAGTGCGGGCAATAAAGAGAATTCTTTAAACCTTTGTAAACAAATCCTTTATTATACATTTGCTTAAACACCCACATAACTGACTCCATATAATCTTTGTCCCAGGTTTTGTAGGCATTTTTAAAATCAGCCCATCGCCCGATCCTATCGATGTACCACTCCCACTCTGATGAAACATCTTCTACATATTCCTTACACTTATCTATGAATTTCTTAACACCAACAACTTCTTCTACATCCCGTTTTCTCTTTATCTCAAGTTCATTTTCAACTTTGTTTTCAATCGGCAGACCATGCCCGTCCCATCCCCAAACCCGCTCCACTCTATAGCCTTTCATCGTCCAGTATCTTCCGAATAAATCCTTTGGCAGACTTGAAAGAAGTGATCCGTAGTGCGGCATGCCGGTCACAAAAGGTGGGCCGTCAAGAAAATTCCAGCGCTTTTCTTCGGGGCGGTTGGTAACAGATTTTTCAAAGGTCTTATTTTTCTTCCAAAATTCAGAAATTTCTTTTTCCAAATCAGGAAAACTTACACCAGGTGTTACAGGCTTAAATCCCGTTAGAGATCCCGGGTTGACCACATTTTTATTATCTAAATCTTTTTTTGAATAATCCATAAACCATACACCCGCGACCATACTCTAACGGGATGAACATAACATCAATTTTAGTTTAATTGAGGCTTGAATTCAAGTTCAATATAAATCTTTATGCAGAAATCTGGACAGAGCAAATGCGACTCCGTGTTTTACACCGCCGGAGCGGGTTACCAAACCTTTGGTAAAAAGCCCAAACATCCCAATTCCCCGTCCGACTTTTTTTGTTCCAAAAATATCATCAACTGCTTCCTCAAGATTTTTTCCGGATAATATCTCTTTCATTACCCTGTCCGGCTGTAAAAGACCGCCCGAGGAACCCACGCCTATTTCACCCTTTTTACTTACTATCACAACAATTGATTGCTCAAACCATCCGTAACTATACTTGTGAAGTCCTCCCTCAATTCCAACACCATACGATGCATCTTTTACATTTTTCAGAGCGCGCTTTGCACGATTCAATGCTCCCTTATACATCTCATCACTATCCATCGGCTGTTCCTTAACTCCTGATGAGACTTCCACACCGACGACCTTCACGTTTTTGAAGTGATGAGAAAAAACCTCCTCAACAGGAGTTATTTTCGTAGGATTAGTTGACCCGACTGCAACAATCATCAGTATGAATTTATCAAAGAATCTTTTCAAAAGCAAGAAAATTAACGCTGGTTGATTTTTAGTGATGTTATTTCTTGGGATGGAGAGTTGATGTTAACAGTATAAACGTTCCGATAGAACCTGCAGTAACACCAGCTAATGCAATTCTTACAAACAACTAAACGGTTAATTATTTTAGGCGTAAAGAGGCTTCTATGGTTTTGGCTTTGCGGAAATAGGAGCTACACTACTAAGAATTCCTGAGAGACTATCGCCGTGAGCCGGATCCATTGCCTGATTTTCCAGAAGGGCTTTCTCTCCTTTATAAAAAGCTACTACGGCGTGATCATATCTATATACTGTCAGCCCACCGTTTTGATCCTTTATTTTAAAAGGAGCTATGGTAATAGCTGTACGGATTCCGTCCAATTCATATCCTATTTTAAGAAAGGCATTGCCAGGATACGCATGTTTGGAGGATTTTGTTAAATAAATCCTAAATCCCTCCTCGGTCCGGACAGTCAAGTTATCTGATGGAATTCCACTTTTTTTCAAAATCTTATGTTCAACCTGCTCAGGATATTGATGAAACAGGTCAAGCCCTGCAGCCTTGAGCCTTGAACATACTTCTCTATTTCGCTCCGCAATATCGGCATTCCTTTTCTCCCTCTCTTGGGTTTGTCCATCTGCCCCAAATTTATTTGCCGGCATAAATCCGTCAGGATCCGGTCCCAAAAAAAACATTTCGCCGTCTCCCATCATTTTCCTTAGAACCTCATTGCTTATAATTTTTTCATCCTTTAATTCAGCAATTACCTCTTTCACATCCGCCATGCGCCTTGCATCGGATAATTTTGATCTATAGCTATAAAGAGATGGATCTAACTCTGTTATTGGCATGAGGATATTATATAGCGGAAAAACAATTTGTCAACTAATTAACCACTTATGCTTAATGAACAAATAAGCTTCTATTTCTTCAAGGTACGAATATAAGATTACGAAGGGTTGGATCAAATCAATATCCATCTCTTAATCTTTCTCAGCGTAGAGGGCGGCGATTTGTGAATGTACTTCGTGAGAGAATACAGTGCCTGCGCCGCCTCCCTGTTTTGTAAAACCAATTTGATCCTTTGCATGCCTTAAATATTCCCTAATCCTTTTATCATGAGCTTTTACTCCATCTTTATCATATCTTAAGGATACATCGATGAGTGCTCTTTCCCAATCAGAGGCAGTAAATACGTGACCTTCAAGATCTGTTTCTGTTAATCCGATACTTTGGCCTCTCTCATTTGCAATACGTTCCGCTAAATATGATTTAGCAACTGTAACGACTTCTGCTAAATACCGCGGAGTAAAACTATCTGTATGCTTAACCACTTCTGTGAGAATAATATCCCGTTCCCCATCGGATGCAAAAAGAGGAAAACCATGTTGCGCACTTTGAGCAGTAGCGTGAATATCAAGGATTTTGCGACGTGCTTGGTCATTTTGTAATCCACAATAGATCAGTATTCCAAGGCGCTGGGGCTGCAGTAAGCTGGGGTCGATCCTATCGGGATGATTTGTTGATGCGATAAGATAAAACCCGTTATCTTTTACACCGGCCATAAGGTTAAGCATTGTTGATTTCGTTGTGACAGTCTTGTCTTGGTCATCTTGAACAATATCCTCAATGTCGTCTACATGAAGTATCACTCTTCTCCCCGTACTGCGGGCTACTTCAGCAATTCTTGGAAAAAGTTTTTGATTCTTTGGATCAAGACGTAGTTCAGTAGCTAAATAGAGCGGATCGACCGGGAGTATAAATAATCCTGTATCTTCCTGGAGAAGCCTCTCAACAATTAATGTTTTTCCAGTACCAGGAACGCCTGCGAGAAGAACCGATTCAGGATCTTGCTTAATTCCACTACTCAAATCCGGGCTTGCGAGAGGAAGGAGAAGCCCCCGTCTAATTTCTGAGATTGCATCATCCATTCCATATATCGACTCTTCATCCACGTCCTTGATTCCAAGCCGTAGAAGATCATAGTAAGCCTGATAAAGTAAGTCTCCGTGATTAACTAATTCGCCTTTCCCCAACACGCTTGCTACTTGAGTAATAAATTCAACTAGATCTGTTTGATACATACCCGCTTCTCTTATTTCAAGTATATATTTCTTTGCCTCAGTGGGATCTTCAAAAAAATTGTCTTTATTTACTTCTCCTAGATCTTTAAATACATATAATCCGACATCACCGCTATCTGTTGGGGGTTGACTTAGTCCCATGTACCATCCCCCGGTTTTTGAGGGAGCTATGTCATCTCTTTGGAGCGGAGGATAACTTTCAGTCGGGACATCCTTCCCATCGTGAGTTTTCCTTGTACGCACTGCTGCAGGGTAAGTCTGCCTGACAAGATCTTCCAATAAAGACATCTTCTCCTCACTTAGTTCCGGAACTTCAAAGCGCGCAATGACACGAGGAACGTCAGCTTTTGCTTTCTGACTAAATACTAGACGGGTCCCAAGCTGAACCGGTTCAATCCCGCCATGTTTTCTTATCAAATCAATGGCAACTGCCGCTAATGCTTCCATCCCATGTCTACTGCTCAATTCCGGTGGATGAATAAGTGGATTTAAATCTCCAAGACTAAGCTCATCTTTTAAATGTTTGGCTTCTCGGATGTTCGAAGATGCTGGTTGCCTTTCTGCAGGAGCCATGGAAGCTGGCCCTCCAAACATTGCTCTTATTTCGTGTTGTTGACTCATACTGATGAGCAGATGGGGGAATTGTAGCAATATCGCCTTGTCAGTGTCAATAACAATCTATGCTTTAATGTCACGATAAATTTAAACTATTGTATTTTTATTACAAGCGGATAATTAATATTCTTTTGGATTAATCTACCCAGAACTAATTCCTCTGTCTTTGAAATGCGGGCCGCCCTTTGGGCGAGCCTCGCCTTATTAATTTCTTTGACGTAAAAAGGCGGGGATGTCCCAGTCGTCTTCTAAAATAGCTTCAGTTATTTCTTAAAAGCACCTTTGAATAAATAGCGTTTCTAAGTCTTCAAAGTACAATTAGAATTTAACAGAGGGATTGATGAAAGTCAACAAGTTTTTAGCTTATTCTTGTGTCATCTTCAGATTCAGGTTGTCGGTATATCTCCATTCTATTTTCTTTCTCGCTGGCAACCACTTTAAAATTACCTCTTATTACTGCAAGGTCTTCCTCAACTTCTGTGATTTCATCAAGCATTCTATCTCTTTCATAACGCTCTTCCCATGTATCTCCGATACGCTCCTCTACTGCAAACAATTTATTTGTCATGTCCATAAGACCTCTTAAATGTGCAATTGGTGATTGAGTTTGATGTTGATATCCAGGTAATTCCAAAAATACGGATGCGTTACTGCAATGTTTATATTTCAAATTACCATCTCTTAATCCTAACCCTTGCGCTCTGAAGCCTGCAGCTCCACTAGTTACTTCACTGCTAAAAGCTAAAATGTAGCTTGCGTTTCTTTCATTAAACCTTTGGAGTGCGGGTAATTGTTCAACTCCCAAACAGAATACAATCCCTTCACATTCCTTAATCCCCGTTCCTGTAACTTCTGTTCCTCTGTAAAGCACTTCTCCTCCTTCGTCAAAGGCAGATACTTCCG
>DATLNW010000012.1:0-11000 GCA_035536575.1 Lysobacterales bacterium | reverse complement strand
ATCTTTCATCTTTTCAATTTGTCCGATAAATCTCTGAAAGCCAGCCTCTGCAAACGGTTTTAAATATTTAATTGGGTCATCCACCATCAAGTGTACCTCAAAAATAAAGTCTTTTGAGTATTTTGCAAATGGTGCAGGATCTGAAAAAGTGGTGTTCTTGGCAAATTTCCCATCAATCACATCGATATGAATTGTTCGTGCAATTCCTTTTACAGCAAGAAGCTTTTTCTCAATCGCCTCAAAATCTTTATCTGTTGTTCCGGGACTTGGTATTATTTCAAACATAAGCGTTCATTGTTAAATTGTTCGATTGTTAAATTGCTAAATACCTTTTCTCAACAATGCAGCAATGAAACAATGTAGCAATCGTTAACTTTCTTCTATCTTCTTTATCTTCTCTACTCTTCTTGCATGACGTTCAATTCCTGTAAATGGCTCGTTAAGAAACATTTCAACAGCTTTTAGAATGTCTGCTTCTTTTAAGAATCTAAATCCAAGCGATAGCATATTTGCATCATTGTGTTCTCTTGTTAATCTCAACATCTCGTATGGATCCGTACTCATCCTCCCTGTTATATCTGCTGCATGAACTGGTGCAACAGGAGTATAGAATAATGCACATCGTACTCCCTTGAACTTATTTGCGACCATTGCCTCTCCCTGCCCGGATCCTCCAAAGATTATTCCGCGCGAATTCTCAGGGTCTTTAGAAACACCCTCTGCTGCCTTTGCTATAAAATCAGGGTAATCATCATGCTTATCATAAGCATATGCCCCGCAGTCTTCAACTTCAAAACCTTTTTCAGTCAGGAATTTTTTGAGTTTTTCTTTCAGTTCAAGTCCCGTATGGTCGGTTGCTAAATATATCTTCATACTCTGATATTTATCATAGCGTCTTTGATTAATTAATTAAAGATGCAATATTGAGGCTTCAAAATCAAATGTTAAAGATTAAATATCAAAAATACAAATTAAATATTTTTGATCTTATATATGTATATTTACTTTTTGATTTTTAATTTTTTATTTGCCAATGATTACTGCAGCGTCTGTGGTGATTGTGTCATCAATACTTGTTGTAATGACACTTCCTGAGGCAAATGATGCCAGATCTTTTTTCAAAAGTGCTCCATAATCGCTTTTTGCTTTCTTTACTTTGACAGTTATTCCGGTGTAATCAAAAGTGTCAGCATTTCCCGTTGAACTGACGGTGTAGCCCAAACCTGTTAGATATGTTGCGTATCTTCTTCCTGCTCCTACAACTCCTGAGCCATTTAGAACTACTACATTTAGACTTGCCCTATCTAGCTTTGATGAAGTTCCACTTGGTGCGGGAGTAAGAGTGCCTGATACTGATGCTGAGGGTGTGCTTGTTGGTTCTTCTGTAGGAAGCGGTGCCTCTGTTGGTATAACTATATTGGATTCAGCTCCCCTGCTTCTTCCCAGGAAATATAATCCTCCAACACCTGCAGCAATTATGAGTAAAACAACCAGAAAAATCACGAGAGGTTTCTTGTTGGTTGATTTCTCAGAATAAGCAGGAAAATCCTGAAACGGAATCTCGTCCTTCATGTAATACCTACTGCCTTGCATAATATTTTAGGCAGTATTGATGCGATTTTATCACATATTGTCCAATTTGTGAACAACTTGCTCAATGATGGTATAATAGTTAACATGCCCATTAAAAAATTTGCTATCCTTCTGTCGTCTGTTATACTTGCTATTTCCTTGTTTTTTATAATAAACCCCCAGCTCTCGAAAGCCGATGAGTTGGATGATATCAACAAGCAATTATCTCAATTAAATGATGATCTGAATAAATCAATAGCGGCTACCAAACCGCTTGAAGGACAGCTTACCAGTATGCAAAAACAAATCGCAAGTATCAAACAACAGGTTGTGAATGCTGAGACAGGAATTGTTGTCAAAAAACGTGAAATTGATGACGGATACAAAAGGCTTTCGGAAAAAGAAAAACTGATCGCGCAAACAATCAGTGCCTACTATATCAATAGTTATAGCGATTGCCCAATTTGTGAGATATTTTCGCTTGGGAATGCCTCTGATATAACTTTGTCCCTGGCTTATCATAGAGCAAGGACAAACCAAGATAAACAGGTTATTGTTAATCTTGCGCTCTCAATCAGCGACCTTGAAAGGAAAAAGGCAAATCTGGAAGTGCAGCAAAAATCCCTCACCCTGGCCAAAGCAAGTCTTGATGAACAATCCAAAAAGCTGGATAGCGTTGTAAAAGGTGCCAAGAATTTCCAGGGCGAATTATCAGGAAAAATAGCAGCACTTTCTGCCAAACAGCAGGAAATTTTAAGTGCCAAATCCGGTAATTCTACCTTTACAGTCGGAGGCGGTGAGAGTGCGGATGAGCTAATTGCATCCAAAAAAGGCTTTACAGAATCAGCACCCGGTGGTTCATTTGGTGTATTTTCATTTGGTGCATACACTCACAGAAAAGGGATGAGCCAATACGGAGCAAGGGGTCGTGCCCAGGCTGGCCAGGATTTTAAGACAATTCTCAAAGCCTACTATGGAAAAGACCCTGTAGGCAAAGATACAAACGGGGACATAAATGTGCAGGGATTTGGGTCAATGAATTTTGAAGATAGATACCTAATGGGAATTGCGGAAATGCCCTCAAGCTGGCACCCTGAAGCGCTTAAAGCGCAAGCTGTTGCCGCCCGTACTTATGCCTACCGCTACAAAGCCGAGGGGAAGGAAATATGCACAACTGAAGCGTGTCAGGTATTTAACTCTGGTAAAGCAGATAATCCGCCTCAGGCATGGAAAGACGCAGTTCAGGCAACAAAGGGACAGGTTCTTGAAGATGTGGTCACATATTATGCTTCAACTCATGGGGGCTATGCATCCCCTATTGGTTGGGACACGACAGATGGCTCCGGAGGGGGAAATTTCATAGACAAAGCATGGGACAAAGCAGGTGGCTCCCCTTGGCTTTACAAAGCCTGGTGGAGACAAGGTTATAGCAACAGCTCATCAACTTGTGGCAGATCCGCTCCATGGTTAAGTTCACAGGAAATGGCTGATATTATCAATGCGACACGCTTCAGAGATGATAGAGTAACACCCGTTACTACGTCTTGCTGGGGTGGGAATCCCTACAGCATGGATGAGTTGCGCTCCAAAGCAAACGGACCGTCCAGTGTTTCAGGCGTGACAGTTCTTCAAGGCAACGGATCAAGTAATGAGGTTGTATTCCAGACAAATATCGGGGAGATAAGACTAAGCGCTTCAGCGTTTAAAGAAGCTTTCAATCTTCGGGCTCCAGGATATGTGAGAATTCCCCAAACAGGCTTTGCTTTTTTCAATATTGAGCACAAATAAACCTATGCCTGATGTTTTTACTATTCCTCCAGGGGATAAACTGCCATTTTATTTCGTCTTTCACTTGCTACCACTTTAACTTTCCCTTGATAAACTTCAGATCCTTCTTCTGTGACTGCTCCCGCTATAAATGTATCCCAATCGTGACTATTATCTGGATCATCATCTAAGACTCCGAAGAATTTACCAGTCATATCAACCTGTCCTCCGAAGTGAGAAATGGGATCGCCTTCATGATTTGCATCTTGAATTTCTACAATTACTGAAGCGTTACTTAGATCTGCGTATTTCAGTCTAGGCCCACCAAACATAGTTCCCCATGAAGTGGTTAGCCTGCTAGGGTAAAGTAATACGTAGCCTGTATTTTCTTGGTTGAACCTGCGAAGATTTTCAATATCGCTTGGATTCCAACAATTAAAAATTTTGGCACACTCTTTTTGTCCCGAACCTGTTACGGTATGTGCAGATAGTAGTGGTGTTCCTTCTTGAAACTCTGCATAATCCGCTTTTGCATCAACATCAGCAATCTGCAAAATCCAATATTTGGGCTCACCGTCTTCTATTGTTACCGCCCACTCAAAATACTGAGGTTTTCCAAATGTCTGCTCCATTTGATCTATCATGTCAAAAAAACCACTTAACTGAAAATCGTGGGACATAACAGTCTCATTTAAATCACTACCAGGATCAAATAGCTGTTGTATCATTTTAGGACTGTGGAATTCATTACCCTTCCACAGAACATCAGCAAGCATAGCGTCGTGCATTCTCCAACCCCTTGCTGCCGTACCCAACAATGCGGATTTTCTTGAATTTCCTACATTCGTCATCCTTGAACTCTCTTCATATATATATTCTGATAGATCATAATCATAAATTGCGACTCTGTCTCTAGTAAGTTTCTCACCATACCTGGAATCCACGCCTCCACCGATTCCTGGAACAACAGATATATTGGCACCCTCTCGAGGAGTTGATGTATAACCAAAACCTGACATAACTGGAGCAAAATATTCACCATGACCAAAAGATTGCCCAACAAGCGGTTCAAGGATTACCCCAAAACCTTCCGAAAGCCCAGCATCTCTTCTAAATGCTACGGCGCTTTCTGAAAAATAACTTGCCCAGACTCCTTGCAAGATTTTCCTTCCCCGCTTGATATTGTTGTCAGTAACTTCGGATTCATATATTCCCGTTCCCCGTGCATCACCTTCTGCAGAAGAGCGGATAATAAGAGGTTTTGATCCGTGAGAACCAAAAGTTCTTTGAAGAATTACAAATTGTTCTTGAGATAAACTTCCTCGCCTTATCGCACGTTCTAAATTAGCTGGAGGCTTGGCGGTGTCTATACGGTTTCTTGCCATGAAATCTCCTAGAAAGCCGTCTGCCAGAACAGTTCTTGGCGGTACATGAAATCCAATGGACTTTAATGCAGGAGTCTTTGACCTAAGTTGCTCTGCTTTTTCTCCAATAGTACCCCCCCCCACTACTTCAAAGTCGGGAGACGCAACTCCTGCTAATTCCGCTCTAACTGGCATAATGAAGAGAATTATACCACAAACTATATCAAAATACCTCAACTCTAATCGTTTACATAATCCAATGTTGTATAATTAGAAATATCATAAGTACCAGCGTTTAAGCTCTTGATACCCTTGATACTCGTGGTACCCGTGATACTCTTAAATTCACTATGCCTGAAATATTTAACAGTAAAATAAATAAAGAGTCTATTCCAGTAACACCAACTGTAGCAAAACAGAGCAACCCTATTGGCTTATTTAGTGCATACAGTGACAACCCAACAGGTATTAACTTTGCCAATCAGGAACCAAATGAGAACATTGTCCTCTTCTTAAGGCGCCATTTTATCACCAATGTGGGCTGGATTTTCTTTACAGTGATTTTTCTTTTATTACCTCCAATATTAACCGCACTGGTAAGCTTTTCAGGTGCGTCTTTTTTTACCATTACACCACAGCTTATGCTTGTTTTGACAATTTTTTATTATCTTCTGGTCTTCAACTATGCATTCGTTAAATTCATAACTTGGTTTTATCATGTTGGCATTGTTACACCCAAAAGACTTCTGGATCTAGATGTTGATAATATTCTTCACTATCATCTGGCTGAAACAGGCATTGAAGATGTTGTTGATGTATCCTATTCTCAAAAAGGATTTTTTCAATCTTTTTTTAACTATGGTGACGTTCCAATTCAAACCGAAGCGATAAAAGCCAATTTTGAGTTTGAAAAAACACCACATCCTTCAGAGGTAGCTGATATTACAACAGATCTTCGCCCAAAGCAAAGCAAAGGAGGAGCTACTCATGCCTGACGCGCTTAGCATATTCAATTTCATTCAGGATAGAGGAATAATTCTGTTAATTAAATTTCTTCTCCTACTACTTCTATTTGTGTATGTAATCTTTACATTTATTGTAATCAGTAGAGTCCGTACCCTTAATCGAACCCTATCTTTGTCCGCAGCACATGCTTCGAGTTTGATAGAAATCATAGCATTTATATTTCTAATCCTCTCCGTCTTCCTTTTTATACTTATCCTTGTTATAGTATAAATAATGCTCAGCCTGTCATTTGCCAAACTGGTAGCAACTCCCACTGAGACTGCATGGTCGCAAGTATATAACGCCGGCAATCTCTTCGCATGTCTTTCTTTGTCAAAAGATCCAGAAGACAACGAAACCCAGCTTAACTCGATAGGCAAAGAAATGTTCTCGTATTTGGAGTCGGAATTTTTCACGCTTGAGGACAAGGATCTGCAAAGTATTAAAGAGTCAATTGCCAACAGCACTCACACAATCCCATCAAGCGTTTCAGCAGACCTTTGCCTCGTTTATTTCAAAGACAACATTCTTTATGTTTTTATCTATGGGTTGGGAGCGGTAATAATGAAGCGTGATAAAAAAGTTGGCGTGCTACTTGATAAACACACGAGTGATGGAGAAATAAAATCAGCATCAGGATTCTTGGAAAATGATGACACGATAGTCCTTCAAACTTCCCAATTTGCCAAGGACATGTCTGAGGAGACTATTTCAGGAGCTTTGGATTTGGATTTGCCCAACGACATTGCAGAAGCCCTTTCTCCTGCTATGCACGAAAAAGACGACGGCGGACAAGCTGCAATTATAATAAATTATAAAGATCTCCTAAAGCCAACGTCAATAGATACTGGAGAGGATTTTAAAGCCACAGATCTTGCTGATAATAGGATTGATGACGAATTAACAAATGAAGTTCCAACGGAGAGGGAGAGCACAATTCATATCGAAAAAGTGGATGAAAATATCACAGAGGACGAATTAATAGTTGAGAAGGAAGAAATAGATGTGCTGATAACAGATAACCGGCCTGTTACCCCAATGCCTGAACATTCGGGTTCTTCAAAATCTAAGCTATCAAATCTAATTACTTCTTTAAAACTTCCGTTTCTAAAAAAGAAAAATAATATTCAATTTAATCATCGTAAAAAACTTTTTCTAACTATTGCTGTGATACTTATCATAGTTTTATTGATAAGCGTTTCTTTTACAAAAAAGCGTGAATCAGACAGTAAAAATGCAGCCCTCTTTGCTTCTGTTTATGAGCCGGCTCTTGAGAATTATGAAGATGGGAAAAGTGTCCAGAGCATAAATAATGAATTCGCACGGGATGATTTTCTAAAAGCAAAGACACAGCTTCTTGATGGACAGGGTAAATTCAAAAAAGGCACCAAGGAGGAAAAACAAATTACAGAACTTCTCTCAAAAGTTGAGGCAGAGCTTGGTGGAGGAACAACAACTGTTATTAAACCCAAAGAAGCCAGTGTAGGTACCAATAGTTTTCTAAATGTAGTAAAAGCAAACAGTACGAGCCGTGGCTTCACAAAAGACCAAAATGGGACTTATTTCATAACCGATAAGGCTATCGTTTCTGTCTCAGGCAGCGGTACCAAAAAAGACATCAAAGAAAATGATGGTGATTGGGAAAAGCCTGCGGGACTCGCAACATATCAGGGAAATATGTACGTTCTGGATCAAACAAACGGAGTCCTGAAATTCACCGCGGGCTCATCTGGCTTTGGAAAATCTTCGTATTTTAAAACTACTCCCTCCAATATTTCAAGTGCACAAGCAATCGCAATTGATGGTTCAGTCTGGATTTTATTCAAAGACGGCAGCATTATGAAATATACTAGGGGTGAATCTGATGGCTTCAAGACACAAGGACTTGATAAGCCGTTCAAAAATCCAACTAAACTATTTACCAATCTTGATACCGAAAATCTTTATGTTCTGGACACGGGTAATGGCCGGATAGTCAAACTTGATAAAGACGGGGATTTTCAGACTCAATATAATGCGGCTGTTTTGAAGTCTGCAAAAGATCTGGAAGTGTCGGAAAAAGACGGCAAAATCCTCGTCCTCTCAAATGGTAAAACCTGGGAAATACCACTCTAAAATTTACAAACATCAAAAAGCCTCCGGTTAAGGAGGCTTTATTTGTGGCCTTGCCACTCGTAGCTCTTACGATTTAAGAGCGAAGTGTGGAGATGTCGATGAGTGACATCGAGTCCGAGTAAAATAATCTTTCAACGTCTACAAGCTTAGCCAATTATTGGATTTAACTTTATCCGGTCCTATTGGCAGGAAGATAAAGCGATGGTTTATAAATTCTAATATAAAAAACAAACCCATCTTTTATACCGTTTCCCAACTGTATTTATGCTCATACAGTCCCGTTGAGAAAGACTTATATGAACAGCGTTAACTCAATTAAGCAAATGCGTAATTGAAGTTTCCCGCATAACGATTTTCATCGTTAGCATTTATTTTTTGATCCATTTTTACGGCTTTTGATCATTGCCGGCTTGCAGTTTTTAAGGTACTTCTCCCGTCGAATCAATTCATCCCCCTACGCTCTTCGAGCTTCGGGGGACAGGTCCCCTTTTTGCTCAAAAACTATTGGCGGATATTGATTAACTATTTTTTAAAAGTTCTTCTTGTTCCCTATCAAGATCTTTTTTCTTGATCGCTTGTCTTTTCTCAAACTTCTTTTTTGACTTACCCAACGCTATTTCAAGCTTGATCAATCTGTTGGAAGTATACCACGAAACAGGCACGATTGTCAAGTCTGCCCCCTCGATTTTGGACTTTATGGAGATTATTTCTTTCTTATGCATCAACAGCTTGCGGGTACGCCCAGGGTCGTAATTTTCAGGTCTTCCAAACTCATATGGAAATATTTTTGAGTTGATCAGGTATGCTTCTGCTCCGACAATTTTGACAAAACTACCTGATAAATCAGCATGACCAAGGCGGATAGCTTTCACTTCTGAACCCAAAAGATTTATGCCGGCCTCAAATTTCTCCCGCACCTCAAAATCAAAATATGCCTTTTTATTTGTAATCTTCATACCTACATAATACTACGCTTCAAGCAAATTTACAAAAGGCTCTTGATACCCTTAAGTCACTGGCCGTGGGCCAGAGTGATGCCATAGACTTTCCCAACTCCCCCTTTTTTTAATACTTTCGCCGCTTCTTTGAGAGTGGCGCCTGACGTCACCACGTCATCAATCAGAAAAACATGTTTGGAGTCCTTAATTCTTAATTCTTGCTTCTTAATTCTGAGTGCTCCCTTTATATTCTCCTCCCTCTCTTCTTTCTTGAGACCAACTTGCGTTTTGGTATCCCTGATTCTCTCCAGACAATCAAGAATTGGGATATTTAATCTTTTTCCCAACCCTTTTGCCAAGATATGCGATTGGTTGTATCCTCTTTTTCGCATTTTTGTTTTGTAAAGCGGAATTGGAACTAATATAGAATCCTCACTGAGCACTTTGTAAAACGCTTCTTTCTGGATAATCCCTTCATAGAATAAATCTATAAGAGAATTTTTAAGATCAATCAAATTTGGATTGTACTTAAATTTATAGACAAGCTTTTTAACTACGCCTTTATACACCAGACTTGAAAATACCCCATCAGGTGTGTATTTAGTTTTGCACACGGGGTGCGTCAAACCTCCGATCGCTTGTCTTTGACATACGATACAAGTTCCAGTTTCATTAAAAGAGATATATGTAAAACAATTTGCACAAATATACGTACCGATTTTTCGGCAATTAACACACCGCTTTGGAAAAATAAAATCCAAAAAACTCACAATAAAAGCTTATCAGAATTTAAAGAGCATAACTATGCTATATTGAATTAATGCCCAATTATCTAAACCACCATATAAAGCTTCATCATCTGCATTTTACCGAGATTAATGAACTATACATTTCTCTTTCTTTGCAAGCATTTGCATCAGGATTAGTTGGAATATTTGTACCTATATATCTTTATAATCTGGGTTTTTCCATCAGCTCTCTTGCAATGTTTTTTATTGTTACTATTTTGACCAACATAATTCTTTATCCGCTTACTGCAAAGGCCGTAGGCTGGTACGGCCCAAAGCATATCATCGCAATAAGCTATATTCTAATGTTTTTTTATGTAATAATGCTCTATCTTCTGCCAACAAATCCTCAAGCTCTATATCCGGCTGCCATAATGGGTGGGATTGCTTCAGTTATGTTCTGGATGGCCCGGCATATTGATTTTGCAACTGTAATTAGTGCACGTTCAACAACAAGTAAATTCAGTACACTCTTAATTTTCCTGACAATTGTCCAGGCTCTAGCACCGCTCATAGGTGGTGTGATCGCAACGAATTATGGTATTCAGTATGGGTTTTTGGGAACATGCATTGGTCTTCTTTTTGCAATCTATCCATTAATTAAAACCCCCGAACCGGTTGTTCCAAGAAAGACAGAAATTAAAATTTTCCAGACAGCGCCCATACGCCATATGATCGCCAACTTTGCTATTAACGCTCAGGGAACTGTTGCTGCATTTCAGTGGCCATTATTCATATTTTTGGTTGTTAAAACGTATCAGGATGTAGGTGTAGTTAGTTCTGCATCTCTTATCATAGTTGTAGTCCTACTACATTTTATGGGGAAAATGGATGATCATGGCCAGAAAAGCAAAATGCTTAAAGTAGGATCAAATTTCCGCTCCCTCGTGCATATAAGTAGAACTTTTGTTCAGTCATTTTCTGCGGCACTTGGAATAAATCTCCTTGGAGATATAACCGATACTCTCGTTAGCGTTCCATATGCGGCCCGCTTTTATGGAGGCGCCAGGCGTTATGATATACCTGCCTACCTTGTTGATATGGAAATTGCAGGAGGATTTGGTAAGATTGCGCCGTGGATAATATTAATTGGCATGAATACTTTTCTTAATTTGCAAACTGCTTTAATTGCTACTTTTCTGATGGCAGCACTTCTCATGCCACTCCTGCGCTTAATCGAGCCTATTCAAACTGCTGAAAAATAATTTTTGCGGAGAGGGCGAGATTCGAACTCGCGGAACGGTTTCCCGCTCAAGTGTTTAGTAAACACTCGCACTAGGCCACTATGCGACCTCTCCAAAGTGAAGGCGGGACGTAATAAATCAAGATTTAAACTTCCCAGCCACGTTTAAATTGCCTTGCAATTTATTACGTGGCGGAGGGAACAGGATTCGAACCTGCGGTAGGGTTTACCCCCACGACTCCTTAGCAAGGAGTTACCTTAAACCACT
>DATLNW010000011.1:0-2058 GCA_035536575.1 Lysobacterales bacterium | reverse complement strand
AAATAATACCGTTCAAGAGGTTAAAACTTTTACCAACTTTTTAAGGGGGATTAATCAAATCATTTATTGTGCAGCTCCTTTCTACGTTTCGTTAATCTTTTCAGATTTATAAGGACTAATCTGTCTTAAATAATTGTAATATTCAACTTCATCTCCAGAAGCTTCACGTACTTCCTCCTTTTTAAAGAAGGGCTCAGTGTATTCTCCCGTTTCCAGGTGTTGTGAATCTAGTCTATTTGCTGCTTTGATAAGTCCATTGGGTAATAACTCTTCGAACTCGAAGATTATTATCGTTGATTTCGTCTCGTATGTAAGAATCATAAAATCAAATTTAATAGTCTGATAAAAGATTGTGGTTATGCAAAACTATTTTACGAATAGCAGTAACTGAATGAGCTCATTAAATCACTATTATTATCTAAAGTGTCACATCTGATGTTACTCTTTTGTAACTTTTCATCAATGCACTACCAACCATAATCAGGAATATTCCGCTTCCCAGAAATATATAGTCAAATAAAGAAATACCCAATCTTTCTACTACATGATGGATACCTAATAAATGGTGATCGAGTAATCCCTCGACGAAATTGAAAAGACCCCAGCCTAACAACATCGCTCCGGTCAAGACTTTTCCGGACCATAAATTTTTCTGGTTTCTCGCAGTTCTAAAGAGAGTTATAACTCCAATAAGGCAAATCACCCAACATAGCCAGCTAAAAATACCGTCCCAAAACATATTTACTTTTACATTCACCAACGTGTTCAATGGTAACTTAGCGGAGAACATACTGTGAACCTGGAATATCTGATGTAACAAAATTCCATCAATTAAACCTCCCAGACCGGTACCCAATATAACTCCCGAGCTAATAATCGGACTTTTCTTCACTATAAACCGGTTTTGATTTGAAATAGGAGTTAATCCCGTATAAAATAATACCCATCACGATGAAGGGGAGGAATATTGCAACCGCATTATAAGTCAAATTCTTGTTCATACTCCGTCGTATTTCTCGAGCCGTACTTGAGATGCAAAACGGACAGGCGTGCATTACAGCACTAATTAGAATAAAGACGACAAGTAATATTAGCCTCATAATAATTAATTGCTTCCCAGGATTTGGGAAAAAGAAAATCTCAAACAATTTTCGTGTTCAAGGCTTGCTGACTAACCTTCATTTCGCCACTCTTCTGCATCTTTCTTTTCCTCTTCTTCTTTTTTGTCGGCATTTCCGGGAGTCAGTTTTTTCTGAACTTGTATCATTTTTTTCCCGTTTTCCAGAGAATGTTTTGTTTCTTCCGAAACTGTTTTATCTTCTTTCTTTTTCATAATTCTCTTTTTCATAACATTTATTGTATTATGGCCAACTTACTCCGACAGATACCGGAGCGAAGGCATTTGCTTTTGGATTGACAAGATTCTTTGCAAGAAAATTTAATTTAGTATCTGCCTGTTGCTCCTCTTCAAGTGTAAGACGCAACCTTTTTGCGATCCCTTCAAACCCTAACATATCTGCGTAATGAGCTGCAGAACCATATCCTGAAATTTCATAGTGTTCCACCTTTTGAGCCCCTGCGATAAGCGCAGCATCCATCGCAGCATCAGTCGCTTCTTTTGCCATTACTTTGTCGCCTTCTTCCAAAATTCCTTTGATGCCAGGATTAAAATCACCTTCCGGATCAATATCCAACTGTTTACAGATAGCTTCCAGAGCGGTTTTGTGTTGCTGCGTTTCGGCATGATGCATTGCAAGCAGATTTTTTAATCCTTCTGTTTTTGCACGTTCTATCATAGCAGGCATCTTTTCAACCAGCATATTTTCCGCACTCCACAAAACCTGTATTTCATGATAAAACAGTTCTTCAATATTTCGAATCGCTTCCATAAATGATATTTACGTTTTTAAAAAATTGTTTAGTTTCTGTCAAGGCCGGGTTTCATCACCACTTTTACACAATCATCGGGTTTTATTTTTGAACATGTCATATGCTTCAGATGCCTTACTTAATGGTGCTTTCATCATGTGAATTATTTAAATGTATTTAGTAGGTGAG
>DATLNW010000010.1:0-5018 GCA_035536575.1 Lysobacterales bacterium | reverse complement strand
CTGTATCTCTTGTGACATGAAGAGTGTGAGCAATGTGAGTTGCAGGCAGATTTTCCTTTAAGAGCATTGCAATTGCTAACCTTTTTGCAAGCATAAGTCTTTCAGTAGGTGAAAGAAGTGAGAGGAGAAAACCTTTAATTTCAGCGTCTTTAGTTAGTTTTGAGAGTACAAGTTCAAGAGTTTGAATAAGGTTATCTTCAGTCTTTTTATCTAATTTGTTTTTCGAAACATGTGGCACTAATGCATCATATATTGATATATCATGCAATGTCAATAATTAAATTGCTTAGGACAAAGAGCTGAGAATTTGATAAAATAGTGAGCATTACATAGTTGCCGAAGTGGCCCTGCCTGCCGGCAGGCAGGTCAGTGGAACGGAGGCTGAAAGCCGAGTTCGCCTGCGAGCGGAGCGAGACAGGGGTGGACGGGCAAGTCATTGGCACAGCGCAAAACATATGCCGAAGTGGCTCAGTGGTAGAGCAAGTCATTGGTAATGACTAGATCATGGGTCCGATTCCCATCTTCGGCTCAATTTAACCTGGCAATTTATCCAAAAATATAGTATAATACATAGATTATGGCGAAAAAAGGAGAACACAGAATAAAAATTGGCTTGGTTTGTCAGCTCTGCAAAAGCCGCAATTACATAAGCCAAAAAAATAAGATGGAAACACCTGAAAAGTTGGTGCTTCATAAATTCTGCAAGTTTTGTAAAAAAGTAACCGACCACAAAGAGTCAGAAAAACTGAAATAGTTTTTTTAAATCCTCATTATTTTGAATTCCTGTTTATTTTGGTGTTTGCCCAAGTCGCGTGGGTTTGATAAAATCAATAAACGTATTTGCGACTTTTAAAAAATAAATTGCCGAGATAGCTCAGCGGTAGAGCAGCTGTTTTGTAAACAGCAGGTCCGGGGTTCGAATCCCCGTCTCGGCTCAGAGTTAGCAGTTAGTCCTTAGTCATTAGTCTCTATAATTTGCTAAAGACAAAAGACCAAAGACAAATAGCCAGATTCGCATAGCGGCAATTGCACCTCGCTGTAGACGAGGCGGCCGTAAGGCCTACGGGGGTTCGAGTCCCTCATCTGGCACACTTCGGCAACCTGCCTGCCGGCAGGCAGGGCTCAGCGCAGGCTGGCAGCGAGTGGCATTTCCTGTACTTCAAATTCAAGTCCGAGTGACCGCGCAAACTGTCTTCCGGTTCCCAAAACCCACCCGTATCCCTGAGTTTCCACTTCTTTTTTCCACCTCTCAAAAGTCCAACCTCTTTGTAGTTCAACGGAATAGGTAAGTTTGCCATCGCCGGCATCAAGTGAGTAGTCTCTCACGGCATCTGCCAGAAAAAAGTAGGGGTTTGCATCGTAACTTGGCGGTGTATCAAGCCCCGCCAGACGCCCGGCGCGGAAAAAATCCGCTTTATCAGCAAAAGTCACAGCTTGGGTCAATAAATCTACAGGAGTAGGTTGGCGCTTGCGAGGTGAGGTTTGTTCCTTCTTTAAAGAATCCTCTGACATGCCTCTCATCACAGATGAGTACATTTCAATGTTTTCATCAAGAACGTTTAGGGAGCGATTTGCGCTAGGATTAAAAGGAGATCTGGTTTTTTGCCGCGTTCTATCAAGCCAGACAATGCTTGCATCGATATGTCCCGGGGCTTTTTTATCGTCCCAGGAAATAGAAGGATCAGCGTATCCCAGGTCATGAGTAAGAGATAGAAACGTGAGATTTGTATCATTTAAAACAGTTGTTTCACGCTCAGAAGATGGAGCAATAGCATCAGCAAGCACAAATGCATTTCGTGTGACTTGGAGAAGGTGTGTATCAATTCCGTGAGCACAGACCTGCTCGCGTCTACTTACCCGATCTGCTTTTTCAGTAGCAGTTCTAAATTCAGGAGTCCAACCGGAGGGCCCTGAGAGGATTCCCCAAAGAGGTGCTTTTGCCAATACATCAGTAAGACGTTTTCCAAATTCCGGCGCGTAAGGCGCCAAGTCTTTTTGAAAAACTCTACTTTCAGCTCCGGAACTTTCGGCAAGAACAGGCATAATGATTGGGAACACTGCAGGGATTAAAAGGAAGAGTTGGCTGTTTTAACAGTCGAAAATAGTTTCCCTTCGTTGGAATTACCCAAACAGGTTCAATGGGTCAACCCGCTCAGCGGGTACTCTCAGCCTAGAAACATAAGCTCCCCAGAAAATAAGCATACAATAGGTGTTGGTGTTTATGCAAGCGAGGTATGGATGAGGAGGAGGGTTCCTTTTTTCCAGTTAACTTCTACACTTCTTCTCATAAATACATTACTGACTCCCCTTGTTTTTCCCAAGTTTAGTTTTTCATTCCCGAGAACATATTTGAGGCCCTTTGTCGCAATCCCATCAACAGTTGGGGAGAGGGGGATGAGAGACAGGAGGTCAGTTTTGCTTCCTTTTATTTTTTCAGTCTTTGGACCTTTGGCAAGCCAGAGGGTTTGATTGCCACTCGCAAAATAAACAGGGATTTTGTATCTAATAGGAATTAGTACATTGGCAAGGATATGATCTATTCTATCTCCTGCGAGGCCACCCAGCACGCTTATTTTTGTTGCGCCGTGATCAATTGCGGTTTGAATCCCAATTTCAGTGTCAGTCTCATTTTTTTCTTCAGGAAAACGGAGGATCTTGCTTCCCAGCTTTTCAAATTTAATAAGCAGTTTTTTGTCAATAGAATCAAAGTCGCCAACGACAAAATCGGGGATTAGTTTGAATTTATCGCAATGAGAAGCGCCACTATCAACGGCGATAATTTTGTCAAAGTTTTTTAATACTTTTTCAACAGCACGGTCTTTTTGTAGAGTGCCACCGGTAAAAATCACAAAATGCACAAGTGCATTGTATTACTTTTGGAAAATTAAAGGAAGAAGGTTATTTTGTTGGCCTTTTTGCGCTTGGGGGTTTTTCCATTCTGGAAGGTGGTCCGATTTTTTTAATGCCTCCATCTGCAATTATTACGGGAGTACCGTCTGCAAGATTGACAACGCGATTGCCAAGGTCCGCGCCAGGAGGCCTCCCGCTTCCTTTTACAGCTTCATTCAATAGCGATAGTTTTGGATCCGATCCTTCTGCTTCAGACATGAAATAAACCTAGGAAATATGGACAGATAAATTCTTTGCTCTATGATATGGGTTTGGCTGGTTTTTTCCCGAGCTAAAACTAATTAGGAAGGTTATTCATCACACCACGGTGCTTTAAATTCGCCTCATCCCCTCCTACGCCATAGGCTTCGGACGGTACCTCAGGATTTGTGAACTTGTAGAGAAAAAAATCCAACCAAAGGTCCAATATCAAAGAGCAAGAATAGTATATGAGGGCCTGTGAAAAATGTCAATATGTTTTCATGTAAGAAATTGACTTACTTAGTTATAGTAAATACATTCAGAATCCGAGCAGCCTGAGGGAGTAGTTGATGATGCTTGAGACTACCCGCATAAGGTCAAATCCGCCGATCGGGAAGAAAAGAAGAAAAATCAAAAGAAACATTCCCATTGATTGGCCTATTGTGAGAAATTGGGCTGCCGCTCTTTCCGGAAGAAGCAGCGCGAAAACCTTGGACCCGTCAAGCGGAGGAATCGGGAGTAAGTTAAATATTGCCAAAAGTAAGTTAAGTTCAACTATTTGTGTAAGCAAAAAACCAACTATTCCTGATCCTGCTATTTCAAAAAAGCCAAACCCAGGGTAAAAAACGTGAAGTATGAGACTTGCCACAACCGCAAGCAGGATATTCGTCCCGGGTCCGGCGAGAGACACCAGTGCCAGGTCTTTTATCCCGTCTTTGAGGTTAAATGGATCCACAGGCACCGGTTTGGCACCGCCAAATATGAACCGTCCTCCACTTCCTATGAACATCAACACTGGCAAAATCACGCTCATGTAGAGATCTATGTGCGGGCGGGGATTGAGAGTAAGCCTACCCAAGAGCTTGGCTGTCGGATCGCCCAGCCTGTAGGCGACGTATCCATGAGCAATTTCATGGAGAATGGAGGAGTAAATAAGAATTAATAAGCTAGTGATTATGCCGAGAATATCCATAAAATACGAAATTCGAAATAAGAATATCGAAATTCGAAACAAATTCAAAAAATAATTTACAAATATCAAAACGTTTTGGTCATTTTGATTTCTGTATTTTGTGCTTGTTTCTGATTTCGGGTTTTGGTATTCGAGTTTAAAAAGTTAAGATCCTGAAATTGACTCAGATAACAATAGACTATTGAGATTAACTTCCTATTATGGTATCATATTTTCCTATGGCAATGAAATGTAGCAACTGCAAAAAAGGCGTAATGTACGGGCACAATGTGTCTCATTCAAAAAGACGCACTCCACGAGTCTTCAAGCCCAATCTTCATGTAGCAAATTTGATGGTTGATGGAAAGACAACCAAGCTCAAGCTCTGCACAAAATGTATGAGAAGTATAAAAAAGTCTTTAAAGCCTTCGGAAAAACTCGCTACGGAAATCCTAACCCCCCTCGCTGCCTAAACACTCTTAATTTGATGTAGTGTGATATAATTCATTTCAAATGTTGAAAGAGTGCCCCAATGTAATTTATAAAAAAGGTAAGAATACATATGACAATACACAGCCTCCTGAAAGCCGCTGGACCAGTAGGGCCAATACTGCATGCTGGGAAACTTGTCCTTTAAATGGCAAACCAGTGGAAGGGAGCGGCAACGATACACGGAGTGCATTAAAAGCCAGAAGTTTAAAAGCCAACGCTAAAATGATATTAAGTTGTCAATTTATCAGTAAATCAGGATAATACACTGCTAATAATTTTATTCATCTCCGGATAGCCGTTGAGGAAGTCCTTTACAGTCATCGGTTTTCCTCCCTCAACCTGGATTAAGTATTTTGAAAAGATTGCCGCATCGCTAGTTTCACTTGCTCCTCGCAATGACAAAGGGGCGGGCAGGAACTTAATTCTTAATTCTTTATTCTTAATTCTTACTATCATCCATACCGTCGGCCAAGGGAAATATGCC
>DATLNW010000009.1:0-12056 GCA_035536575.1 Lysobacterales bacterium | reverse complement strand
TTTGGGAATAGATATATTTTTTATAATAATTCTAAAATTATTGAGATACTAATTTTTGGATTTTACTGATGTGGGCTTGGGAGAGGGTGTGATAATACTGCTCTTACCAACCACGCAATCGCTGTATTCTATTTCACACTTCACATATTCTTGAATTTCATTATATTTACCGTTCCCGGTTCTGGGAATAACCACATACTGGTTTTTGTATTCATTTGTGATATCCGGCTGCTCCAAAAGACCAAATCGGTCTTCCGACTCTGCTCCCAGATCCAAAATAGCACTTTTCGTTGTTGCACCTTTTATCTTCTGAGCAAGTTTTACAAAATCATCATATTCATCATTTTTAATATCAGTATCGATACTATCTTTAAAAACATCAGCAAGACTAATTAACTTAACCGGATTTAGAAATGTATTTGCTGAAAATATCTTATCTTTAAATGCGGAGATTACTTTTTCCTGTCTTTTTGAACGGGCAAAATCAGATCCTTCCCCATTTTCACCATGCCTGGACCTAACAAATTTTAGAGCATTTGTTCCGTTCATTTTTTGCTGCCCTTTATCAAAATGCAAATGTTCATAGCGGCAAGGGAATGCCTCATTCTCTGTTGCGCTTCCCGTTGCAACTTCAGCTGAAAGAGATGCAATTTTTTCATCAGTCAAACCACAACTATCACTCTCGCGGCCTGTCAGTGGATATTGATAATCATCAAATGTTTTATCAACAGTTATATCCAGACCACCGACCATATCTATTGCCTTTACAAATCCATCAAAATCCATCCTCAACACATAGTCAATTTCCTGACCCAACAGCGTTTCAACTGCAGCCCGGGACCCAATTATGCCCCCACCTTTTTTCTTCACCTCACCATACGCATAAGCAAAATTAACTTTTTGCTTCAGCTCAGGCATCCATAAGTCCCGTGGAATTGAAACAAGTGTCACTTTTTTGTTAGTTGTGTCAATGCTTGCAAATATCATCGTGTCTGTAAGATCCGGCCCGTCGTGTGTCCCGCCTCCAATTCCTAACAGGAGTATATTAACCCGTTTATCATCGGTGGTCTTGAGATTTATATCTTTCTCAAATAAAAGCTGGAAGATGGCGGGAAAATATTGCCCTCCTTTTACCACAAAAATACCTGTAATTAACAGAAAAAAAATTAAAAGAGCTGCAATAACTCTTTTTCGTATGTTTTGCTGCCTTCTTGGATACATAGAAACGAAAATGAAAACTTTTAAGAATTCTTTATGATCTGCATGAACTTCTCCGCATCAAGACTTGCCCCTCCAACCAGAACTCCATCAATTGAGGGCATTTGAGTAAATGTATTTACATTTTCCCCTGTTACACTTCCACCATAAATCACATACTGCGCACCGCTTTTTTCCTTAATAATACTTGCAACTTTATCTGCACTTTCCGGTGTATCCGGATTTCCTGTGCCAATTGCCGAAATAGGCTCATACGCAACAATTACTGAATCTTTGGGAACGGGAGTTTCTTCTCCTTGCACGCATACAATAGGCAAAAATCCACCTGCTTTTGCCATTTCTACTTTTTTTGCAACTATTTCATCTGTTTCGTTGAAGTTTTTTCTTCTCTCGGAGTGTCCGACTATACAAAAGTCTGCAAAATCGTGCTGCAATGCAGCGGGAATCTCTCCTGTATAAGCTCCCCGCCCAAATACTGAAATATCTTGAGATCCCATTCTTATGGGAAGATTATTGGTTTTTACGTATTTCTTAATCATTGCTAAATGCGTAAAAGGAGGACAAACTACAATTTCTTTATTGCCTGTGCCGTAATCCGGGTTTTGCCCTAATAGATTTTTAATCTCACTAAGCCAAATTTGCATTTCATCTTCAGTTTTGTTTGCTTTCCAATTGGCGATAATAAAAAGCTTTTTCATATGTTACAATAAATAATACCCCGTTTAGCAAGTTACAACAACTAGATAATTATACTCTATGAAAGATCTACTACTCAAGGATTTAAATCCGGAGCAACAAAAAGCAGTCCTCGCAACTGATGGTCCGACTATTATTCTCGCAGGTGCAGGCAGTGGAAAAACCCGCGTACTTACTTATAAAGTACTTTATCTGATGATGGAGAAAAAAATAGAACCTGAATCAATTCTCATGATTACATTTACCAATAAAGCAGCGAACGAGATGAAGGAAAGAATGGAAAAGATGTTTGCAAATGGCAAATGGCCCGCTGAAAGCGAGGCTCGCCAACGGCGGCAAATGGCAAATGGCCCATCCATCCCGAGCGGACGGCCCTGGATTGCGACATTTCATTCAATGTGTGCCAAAATTTTGCGGATTGACGGAAAACATCTCGGCTTTTCCTCAAAGTTTGCAATTTATGACTCCCAGGATCAGCTCGATGTTTTAAAAGTTGCAATGGCAAGACTTGATATTTCTATACGGGATTTCAAACCCGCCTCAGTTCTGGCCACCATTTCTCAGGCCAAAAACGAGCTAATTACAGCTACTGAATATATCAATTACGCCAGAGGATATTTTCAGGAAGCTGTCTCAAAAATTTACCCAATGTATCAGGTAATTCTCAAAGAAAATGATGCGCTTGATTTTGATGATCTGATTCTTTACACAATAAAGTTATTTCAGGAGAATGAACAAATCCTCAAGAGATATCAAAACAGATTTGAGTATGTTTTGGTTGATGAGTATCAGGATACCAACAGAGCGCAATACATGTTGACCCGCATGCTTTCAGGCAAATGGAAAAATATCTGCGTGGTTGGGGACTTTTCCCAAAGCATCTATTCCTGGCGCGGTGCAGACTACCGCAATCTTATGAAATTTAAAGATGATTTTCCGGGTACCTTGACCTTTTCTCTTTCCCAAAATTACCGATCAACGCAAAGAATACTTGATGGGGCAACTGCTGTGATCTCCAAAAATACAACTCATCCGGTCCTTAAGCTTTGGACTGAAAACCCGGAGGGGCAGGATATTGAAATTTATGAAGCCCAAAGCGAGCAGGATGAAGCGGATTACATAATCCAGACTTTGATCACCAATCAAATTAAAAACTTAAGCAGCGTAGCTATTTTGTATAGAACCAATGCCCAGTCCCGAGTAATTGAGGAGGCATTCCTGCACCATGGAATTCCATATCTTTTGATCGGTGGAACACGTTTTTACGCCAGAAAAGAAGTAAAAGATGTGCTTTCTTACCTCCGTGTACAATGCAATCCAAAAGACATGGTCTCTTACAAACGCATTGAGAAACTTGGAAAAGGAAGACTGCAAAAATTTCTTGAGTACCAACAAGCTCTTGATACTCGTGGTACCCGTGATACTCTTGATACCTCGCCATCAACCATTGAGCTCCTTGACGGTGTACTGAAGGCAACCGGCTATCTTGAGCTTTATGATGAGAAAGTTGAGGAAGACCGCATGCGGCTTGAGAATATAAAAGAGTTGCGCTCAGTTGCTATCAACTTCCCGGATCTCACGGACTTTCTTGAAAATGTTTCACTTGTTGAGCAGGAATATAATTCCGAGAAAAAGGGAAAAGACCTGCCTGCCGGCAGGCAGGAAAATGCAATTACTCTTATGACACTTCACGCAGCAAAAGGCTTGGAATTCCCAATAATTTTTATGATTGGAATGGAAGAAGGACTTTTCCCACACACCCGGTCTCTTATGGATAGATCTGAACTTGAAGAAGAGAGAAGGCTTTGTTATGTAGGAATGACACGGGCAAAAGAAAGACTGCATTTGACCTATGCAAAACGCCGATTGTTTTTCGGGCAGAGGACTGCCAATACTGTCTCACGATTTGTGCTGGAATTACCCGAGCACGTCATATCTCAAAATTTCGGTTCACTCAAAGTGGAAATCGAAAGCAAAGAAGATCTTTTCTAGAATATCAAACGCTTTTGCCTTTGAGGATTTTTTGAATCGTCTCTATTACCTCAGGATCAACTGTGGAACCTGTTAGTAACCTCGGATCAACGGTTCCTTCCTGAAACCCTTGCATGAGACAAAGCGCAATATCACCATATCCTCGACCTATCGCACTGTTATGGAAATAAAATTTATAACTGTGTATCATGCTGCTATCAGTTATTATATCTATGGAGTCAAGATGGGTGTCTTCGTTGGAATAAATATCAATCTTTTTAAATTTTGAAAGTCTTGCGACCTCTTCGTAATCTTTGGTTATAATTACTTTCCCATCAGGAACTGTAATTTCCGTTCTCTCTACAGAATCGCGACTGTCACGATAAACTTTTATCTGTCCATCAGCCATTTCCTTCTTCAGAATAGTTGCCTTGTGATCGCCAAGTGAGCCAAAACGTTTGGAGTTGGGATTGCGATAGTCAAAAGCCATAAAATTATGATAGCCTGATGCAGGCATTTTGGCAAGGGCATAGTGTATTTTTACCATATTGACTAACAATAAAACTGGGGTGTAATATTTAGATATGAGCACACCGGAGGCTCGCCGAGGACCAAGACCAGATAGATTAAGAGTACGGGATAAATTGCCTTTTTCGCCACGACTTGCAAGAAGAGGAACAGCAGAAATACCAGCTTTAAGGTCGATATCATCTGAAGCAATTGAGCCACATATTGGAACAGTACCTCCTGAAGAAAAGCAGACTGAAGCAACCGGCCCCGTAACCCAAGCAGACATATTACATGAATTAACAAATAAAGGTCGGTACCGTGATATAATAACAGCAATAAAAGATAACTCACTTGATAAAATTCCCCGTCTTAATCTAGCTGACGCACTTATTTTAGCTGCAGATAAACATATTGATAAACTCGGCTCAACTAAAGACAATTTCACCGATAGAACTCAAGCTCTCATAACCGGACGGCAAGCTAATGTACGTGTTGAGGTTGAAAAAATATATGGGGAAATATTAGGTGGAGAAGGAGTGGAACCAATTGAACCAAAACCTAAGAAAAGAATAGGTTTCTAACACCGCATTAGGACGAGTTACCCTGCTACTGTTTCCCCTGCTGGCCGTACATTTTAATCAATTCCTCAACTGTAGTTGCATCCTCAGGCTTTTTATCTTTATCCCGGAAGTTTACCAAACGGGGAAATCTCAATGCATAACCAGATTCATCTTGATTTTTGATTTTTGATTTTTGATTTTTGATTTCGGCTTTGCCCGCCGTGTGCAAAGGACTTCTTGTGATTTCGTCCGCCAGAACTTCTATGACAATTTCAGGCTTCACCCAGACACTTGGAACAATGAGAGAATTGGTCCTTGCGGGTTTGTGGGTTAATTCCATACCTTTTGTTTTTTCTTTTATACTTCTCCATTCTTCATCAGTTAGTCCAGTCCCAATTTTACTGACCGATACAAACTCATCCCGGTCCTTGTCATAAACCCCAACGAGGAGTGCTCCTGCGCCGAAGGCTGTTCTTTTGCCTTTGCCGAAAATATATCCCAAAATCACCGTGTCGATTGTATCCTGAAGTTCTCCACTGGAATGACGTTTCAACTTCACCCAATTAAAATTCCGCCCGCCTGCTTCATAAAGTGAATCAATTTTTTTGACAACAACCCCTTCAAGTCCTTTGGAAATACTATCATCTAGCATCAATTGCAGATCCTTTGGATCAGAAAGTATTTCCCCAGGTGCGGGAAGAAGTGTATCCCCCTTCTCAACGACTTTTGCCAAAACTTTCATACGCGTATGAAGCGGTGTATCGATTAGTGACTTTCCATCAGCATAAAGAATATCAAAAACAAACGCTTTCAAAGGCAACGTCTGTGCCATGGCTTCAATCCCATGCTTGCGACGCCTTTTTGTCGTCTCCTGAAAAGGCAAAAATTCTTCTGATTCCGGCTGGTAGGCAAGTGCTTCCGTATCAAGAATTGCTGTTTTGGATTTGACTTGTTTCAGAGTTCCCTCAATCAGCTCGGGGAACATGTGAGTCATATCTTCAAGATTTCTTGAAAACATGGAGATTTTGTTCCCATCTTTATGGATCTGGACACGGAATCCATCGTACTTCGGGGTGGCGTGTACGCCAGCCCGCCCCTCGAAGCCTTGGCGAAGTGGGGTGGTGGTCATTTTCTCAAACACTTTTTCAGGATTTGGGAGCCGCTCGCAAAGCTCTGACCGGATAGGGCGTCCTACAGTGACCGTAAGCTTTTGGACTTTTGCCAAACCATCTTTAAGAAGCGTTTTTCCGATTAACCCAAGATCTGAAGTTTCGTTGTAGGCCTTTTCTAACAACTTACGGTTCGCCCTATCTCCTACTATCCCCTTCGCCAAACTATCTAGTATTGTCGGGTCGCCAATCCCCAAACGCGTTTTTCCAAGTGGAATTCTGACCAAATGCTTTGCAGAAATTGGGTCAACTTTTTTCAACAAATCAGAAAGAAGTGTTATTCTTTTCTCAACAGTACCGGCACCCGAAGTATCAGCTATTTCTCTCAGAATTTTAAAAACATCCTCAACTGCCAGCTTGTTACTTGTCGCGTTCTTACTGCTAAGTTGTTGTGCAACCAAACCAATATCACCAGCCTTGCTGTACATTTTCAAAACATCCTCTTTGCTTTCATCAAATGCACGGCCCAAAGCATCAGCCACTGTCTTGTCAGCCATTCCTATCTCAACCGGCGCAAAGAAAGGTGCAATTCTCCCCTGGGTTAGATAAATGATCTTATCAATCTCTTCTTTATCAGTGTGTTTAAACAAGTCGGAAAGGATATCAATAAGAATAAGACGGGAAGACGTTTCCTCTAATTTTTCGAAATATTCTGCAAGTTTAGAAAATTTCATATTTATATTTATTTTGCCATTATGTATTTTGCGCCTTTTGTTTTTCCTGATTTTTTGACAATTCCGGCTTTTAATAGCGCTTTCAACTCATTAAGAACAGTGTCCTCAGACACCATCGGAAAAAGGCTACTAAATGCCTGATTCTGGAGATGTCCTGTCTTTTGGATATACTCCATTATTTTAAGCTGGCGCTCTGATAAGAGAATAGGAGCACCTCCAAGGCGCTGCTTGAGAGTTGCGTCAACTGAAATTCTCTCAATCTTATCCTTAATTTTTGATAGCTCAATTGCAAGCCCTTGTGTAAAATACTCAAGCCAGGTAGACAAATCTCCCTCCGACTTACCAACACTTTGGAGCGCTTCATAATAGCTTGCGGCATCGTTATCAAAATATTCTTCCAGTGAGAAAAACTTTCTGATATCATATCCTTCCTGAAAAAGAATAAATGTTGAGAGCGCACGCCCAACCCGCCCATTCCCATCAACAAAAGGATGGATGCGGACAAATTCATAATGAATAGCTCCTGATTTCAAAACGGGGTGAATATCACCGGAATTATTTATAAATTCCAAAAGCTCTTGCACCTGAATTGGCACAGCTATTGGAAGTGGTGGACGAAAAGTAACCTCACCTGTTAAGCTGTTCTTAACAACTACCTGCGTTGTACGATATACACCGCATTTATTGGGGTCGAGAATCTTCTCGACCGTCATATTATGCAATTCTTTAATAAATCCTTCATCAGTCCCTGATTCTTTATTCTTAATTCCTAACTCTCCAATTTTTTCCATCACCTTTCTGTAGTTAATTACCTCCTGAATATCCCTCTCCCTTGCCGTAACGTCCTCACCCATCATAACTTTCTCAGCTTGAGTAAGATTCAACTCATTCCCTTCAATATGCGTCCCGTGATGAACTGCTCTTGCGAGAGCGTTTTTTTGAAATTCTCTCTCATAAAACGGAAGAAGGGGGGCATGGTCGATTACCTCACGCGAAGCCTCAATAATACCTATATTTTTAAGTATTCTGTTGGTAATTGTAAATTTGGGGGTATACATAGGGAAGAAATAAGATTAAAGATTTAGGATTAAAGAATTCTTAAATCTTACCTCTTATATCTTAAATCTAAATAATTATTGCATAATTCCCGAATTTTGGCAACATAAAATTATGGTAGCAGGATTTTCATAACAGCCGGAATTTCATCTGCCAGATCCGAAGCATTGAAATTGTAACCAACTTTTTTGAATAAACTCTCTCCTGCTTTTTTGTTGATATACGATCCGGCAGTTGCAGCAAGAAATAAATTATTTTTACAAGCAAGGGATGCAACAAGTCCTGCCAATACGTCACCCGTTCCCCCTTTGGTCATACCTGCATTGCCACCTTTAATTTCCATACATTCAACTGGTGAGCAAACAATATCTTTTTCACCTTTTAATAAAATTATTATCCCAAATTTCTTTGCCATTTTCTCTACGTTTTGAGGATTTGCATCTACTCCAAACAATTTTTCAAATTCACTTTTATGCGGTGTTACGATAGTTTTTTTGGATAAAACTTTTGGATTTATTACCTGTAAGCTCCCTCCATCAATTACCCATTTTTTGTCAGGAAACTTTTTAAATAATTTTTCTGTCAGTTCTTTTGTATCATCATCCCCTGTTTCCTGCCCATCAGGACGGGGTAATCCCGGTCCGATTAGAATACAATCAGCTTCCCCGATATAATTATCAATTTTTCCCCGTGGCACTACTATTCCATTGCGGAATTCTTTTTTTGCTTCTGCAACAATTTCATTGTTCTCAGGGACCGATGAATAAAAAACCATATCCACAAATTTTGACGCAATTGTTAACGCCCAAAGACTTGCTGCATGAAAAAGATGAGAGCCCCCAATCAACATCATCTTGCCATTCTGCCCTTTATGAGAATTAGATGGGGGAATATATAACTTTTTTAACTCGATTTTATTAAATATCTGCATAATTTTTAAAATCATTCTACTACAAATATACCAATATATTGGTAGTAAAATATCTAATCAAAGTTTCCGGAGATTAGCTTGGTTCTTGCTCTCATATTAGTTTTTGCTTCAAGCGCAAGGCCTATTGGTTTAAGCATTTTATCAATTTTACTCCACAAATCCTTAGTTTTTTCTTTTCTAATTAGAATATCTAATTGTTTCTTAAATACTGTTGGTTTAGTATCAAAAAGTTGCTTATACCAACGTATTGTTTCATAGCTCATTGAGAGTGTTGCGTGTATTTCAGAGCTACTAAAGCCTTTCATAAGAAGCATATACAACACGATTCTCTTCCCCAACATTATTTTTTCTTCTTTAGTTAAAAATTCGCTTAAAAAGATATCTATATCGTTTCTATTTGTCAAAGACAATACAATAAATGATAACTGTTCCTCTAGTTGTTTCTGCAAATCTTTATTAATAATCTTTTTCGATACTCTACCCATATTTACTACAAATATACCAATATATCTTTAGTGATTGCAATAGGTTATTTTTGTTCAGTGAGATCTATCATTTGCATTTGACCCAAACTGTCTTTACCAATAAATTCCTTATGTGTGGTTGTCGCGATGGTTTGATAAATATTCATCAGGTCTAAAACATGATCGATATTTGAACTATCAAGCTCTGAGAATACATCGTCCAGCAGAAGCAAAGGCTGGTTTTCCATTTTTTCATCTATTATCGCAATTTGAGAAAGCTTCAACTCAAGTGACACAAGCCTTTGCTGACCCCTTGAGCCGAAATATTTTACCTCCTCCAAAGATTTTGAAATTTTACTTACAGCTTTTATAATTACTTCATCTCTATGAGGACCCACCAATGTAACCCCGGCACCCACCTCGGCATCTTTATACTGCAGAAGTCTTTCTTCTGAAATAATGCTGTTGTCATAAATTAGAGTAAAATCAAAAATTTCTTTTTTTCTGTTATTTATGTATTCAATAAATTCCTCTCTTTTCGCTGTTACAATTTGACCGTTTTTAATAACAAGCTCATTCCAATATATAAAGAGCTTTTCATTTCTTATGCCACTTTTCTGCACTTGTTCAAGAAGCGCATTTCTTTGTCTTATTGCTTTCGTATAAGAAACGTGAGCATTCCGGTATTCAATATCAATCTGCTCCAGAACTTCATCCAGAAATTTTCGTCTACTTCCCGGCTGCCCCGCGACAATATCAATGTCCAGTGGACTAAATTCAACTACCGACATTTTTCCCTGAAAATCCGCGCGTCTTTTGGAGACTCCATTTACCATATATTTTTTCTGAAAAAATCCGGTAGGACTTTGCGCGAAAACAACTTCCAAATCGGTTTCTTCCTCCGGTGCATCTGATACCTTTGATACTCTTAATACTTCTGATACCTTTCCCCCTATCCGGCAAACTTCCTTACCAAACTGAACCAACTGTATATCTTTATCTGTCCTATTGCTTTTGCCTGTTGATAACAAATAAATTGCATCAAGCAAGTTGGATTTCCCTATCGCATTTGGACCGACAATAATTGTGGTGCTGGGACTGAATTCAAACTCTGCTTTGGTATAGTTGCGGAAATTCTGAAGAGATATTTTTTTAAAAACCATTATTCGATAACCGTTCCGACAAACTCTTCGCCTTTAAAATATTTTTCAATATTTTCAAAATCCTGGCCTGACATAATGACCGCTTTCACCCCAAGCTCCTGAGCTTTTTTTGCTGCAATAGGGTCAAATGGGGCATTCATTCCCGGAGTCCATTCATCTCCAACAAGTTTTCTAAAATCTGCCCAGTTAATATTTTTAATTGGTTTTGCATCATCAAATTTTTTCGGGTCCTTATCGTATACTTCATCTATATTACTTAAATTAATTACTGTATCGACCCCATAATCCTGTCCTATTAAAACAGCGCAATAATCAGTGGACCACCCAGGCTTCCAACCTGCTGCAACTACGACCGCCTCCTCAGCTTTTCTAATGATATCAAAGTTCTTAACTATATGAGGATGAGCTATGTCGCGGAAAATTGTTCTAACCAACTGAGCATTAAGGCGACTGCTGTGGATTCCAAGCCAATCCAAATCATCCCGTGTCAATTTGTGCTCTATTACTTTTTGCCCCGCGTCAATGTATTGCCTGGCAGTTGCGCCCCCCCCTGTAACCAAAAAAAACTGGCGACTTGGATCTTGTGCCAGCTTTTCTCTTATGAAAGTGTTGAGTTTCTTGAGAAAATCAATTCCGATCCCATCCTGTGGGACGATGAGGGACCCCCCGACTGAAATAATAGTACGCTTTCTGCCGTTCTTATTACCCATAAATTTCTAAGCTCTAACTAACAATGATACCAAAAATAAGCTTGAAAAACAAACAGCTATTTCTGGCATTTGGGACAAAAGAAGGTACCGCGGCCGCCCAAATAATATTTTTGAATTTTTTCGCTTTTGCATCGCTGGCAAACTTTTCCTTTCTGGGCGTAAACCCGAAAATGATTTTGGTATCCACCGTCTTTTCCCTCGGCAGTGACAAATTGCAGCTCGCTTGCTCCACCGTATTTAATGCCTTCCTTAAGAACGGCTATGATATTGTCATAAAGTTCTTTTTGCTCATCTAAGCTCAAGCTATTTGCAGGCTTCTTGGGATCAATTTTGCTCATCCAGAGGGAATCATTTGCATAAATATTGCCGATTCCTCCAATTCTTGCCTGATCCATAAGTACCACCTTAATTGCAGTTTTGGACTTGGTAACTATTTCCCTGAATTTTTTGAGATCAAGATCTTTGAAAGGCTCGGGACCAAGTTTTCCGACAAACTCGGAAGTTTCAACTTTCATGGTATCAAATATCTTCATCCACCCGAAATGCCGAAGATCGTTATAATAAAGAATTCCTCCACGGTCAAATTTGAAGATTACACGGGTATGATAACCCGGAATACTGCCGACTTTTTTGGATAATTCAACTTCTCCTTTTAGATTGGGGCCACGATAAACCAATTGTCCTGTCAATTTAACGTGGGTAATAATTGACTTACCGTTTGACAGGTCAAAAACCAGGACTTTTGCAAAACGGCGAACATCTTTTATAAGGGCTCCAATAACCAGATTTTCATCATCTTTGAAAATCCGGGTAGATTTTATATCAACCCCAATTATCTTGTGTCCGACTAAATATCGTTGCAAACCTAGTTTTAAGGTCTCCACCTCAGGTAGTTCCGGCATAAAAGACATTATAGCAGACCAATTTCAAACCA
>DATLNW010000008.1:0-4874 GCA_035536575.1 Lysobacterales bacterium | reverse complement strand
ACCCCACCAACAAAAACCAACCCCATTAACTTCATCAATGGTATTAACGTTGCTTTAAAAAGTTGCCATGATTCCTTAAAAAGAATCTTTATAGATGGGAGTGAATTATTTGATTTAGCAAAAGGTGGAGGTGAAGAACTGGCCGAAGCGTGTGGGCTTTCAAACTGCAGGAATGCTTCGTCAATTTCTCCTCCAGCCCAGCCGCTTGTTACCAAATTTAGCGTAATATCATTACGGTTTTGCCCCGCAGCGAGTGCCTTACGTATGTAGTCGAGAAGCTCCTCTGAAGCCATACTCTCAGTATGGCCACTTTATGAACCTGGTGTCAAGGAATAAAAGATTTGATGAGGTTTACGATTCTTTTCATTATTTTCCCGGCTGCAAATCCTGCAGGCATTGGTACTGAAAATTTAAAAGATGAGGGCTTGGAGGGAGCGTTATGCGCGCCGTATTCAATAAGCCCGATTGCTGTCGAGAATGCAGGATGCTGAACCTCATCAATTATTCCCTTTATATTTGTCGGCAGGCCGATTCTGACAGGCATGGCGAGAGTTCTTCGTGCTGACTCTTTAATCCCAACAGTCAACGCCCCGCCCCCTGTTAATACAATCCCGGCCGGAGTTTGACCACCAAACCCGCTTTTTTTGATCTCAAGTCCTATCATCGCACATATTTCATTCAAACGGGGTTTTATAATCCCGTCAACCAAAGTTTTTTGGGAGACCTTGCGGATATCCTCCTGCAAATTCAATGAACTCAGGTCTATCTCGTCACTCGGCCTGCCTTCTCTTGCTTTTTCATCAGCGGAATCATCCGGAGAAATCAAACCAATCCGCTTTAAAGGATCTTGGGACAAAAACAGCTTTATCTTCTCAGCACTTTCTATAGAAAGTCTGAGTCCTATTGCCAAATCATTGGTCACATGTCTGGCGCCAATTGCCAGAACGGAAGAATAGGCAACCGCTCCCTCAACATATATGGAAATATCTGTTGTCCCAGCGCCTATATCAACCAGGATTACTCCGAGTTCGCGCTCAGTGTCTGACAAAACAGCCAGAGAGCTTGCATACCCTGAGAAAGCAAAGCTATCAACATCAACACCAACTTCTGAAAAAGCTTTTTCAAGATTTCTTATCGAAACACTGTTGGCAGTTACGATATGCGTGTCCACTTCAAGCCTTGTTCCTGACATTCCAACTGGATCTTTTATTCCTTCCTGTCCATCAACCACAAAACTTCGTGGAAGGACATGAATTATTTCACGCGTTGAGGGGATTGATACTGCTTTTGCGGCATCAATTACACGCCCCAGATCTGATGATGTTATCTCCCCTTCAGGTGCTGAAACAGCCACGACTCCGCGGGAATTCTGACATTCAATTTGTGATCCACCAAGAGATACAAGAACACGGGAGGCTGAATATCCGGCCATTCTTTCGGCCGCTTCAAGAGAGGTATTGATAGCACCAACTGCTTCCTCAATATCAACTATTTGTCCTTTTCTAATTCCTAAAGATTTTACTTCTGATGCGCCCAATACATTTATAGTATTTTCTGCAAGCTTGGCAATAACTGTGACGATTTTATATGTTCCGACATCTATACCTACAATTATTTTTCCTTCACTCATATCATTTATTGTCTAATAACCGGTTTGTCAAAACGCAAATCAAGCTCCCTAAAAGCCTTCCCTTCCATTGTAAGCCTAGTGACTATAAATTGTAAAGAGGCTATTTGGCTAGGCAAATCTTTATCAACTGACAAAATTACTTTTGATTTATTTTTCAAATTCACAACTAAGTTTTTGCCTGCTATTGTTATATCTGTATATTCGATGTTTTTATCTTTGAGGGATTTTTTAAGCAGTTGCATGCTCTGGTCTGAGTCTGATGCAGAATTGATCTTGTAATTAATAGGTAGAGGACTTATAAAAAGCGGTCTGTCTGAGAATTTAAAATAAAGCAATATCCCACCACTTAATAATATAAGCAGAAAAAGAGAGATAAAAATATTTTTATAAATCCGCTTATTGGAATTTCTTTTATTTTTGTGTGTGAGTTTTGACATTTTTTATTACCTCGATAATATTCTCGGCCGCGTGGATATCAATTAGATTCTTTCCCGCTTCCGCGTTTTTCTTATATTTATCAATGTCTGCAAACATTCTATCAACCAATAAGCCCAGCTGTTCCGCTGTTAGAACATTTTGCTCGGCAATCTCTGCAATTCCCAGTTTTTGTATAAACTCCGCGTTTTTTAATTGCTCCTGATGTTGACCATAGGGCAGAGGGATAAGAAGTGAGGGCTTTCCGAAATACATTAACTCCGTTACAGTATTCATTCCTGAGCGGGAAATTACCAAATCGGCTTTGCTTAAAAAATCCGCAACTTTGGAGGGATCAATAAATTTATACAGACGATATCCGTCTGCCAATTCCGACGATAAGTTTTCCCGCAATTTCTTTAATCGTTCAAAATCGTTATACTGTGTTGCTCCCCCCACCTGATGAATTACATTATACTTTTGTAAAAGCTTTTCAATACAACCCTCAACCAAAAGATTTATTGCGTGTGACCCCGAGCTTCCACCGGTAACGTAGATGGTGGGCTCTTGCTCGTGGGCTGCGGGAAAATTTTTTTTAAAGGCATTGGTTCTTAAATCCCCCATTTCAAATTCTTTTCTCAATGGGTTCCCGGTGAGTATCACTTTTGACTGCGGAAAAAATTTTCTTGACTGCTCCCATGAAATGCAAATCTTTTTAGCAAAATTAGCAACCAGCTTATTGGATACTCCGGCCTCCAGTGTCTGCTCATGAATAACGATAGGTATTCGAAAAATTGATGCTGCCAGAGTTATGGGGACTGAGACATATCCGCCAAATGACAAGACAACATCGGGCTTAAATTTGGCGAGAATTCCTGTTGCTTGGGATAATCCAATCGGAATTTTCAAAAGGGAATTTATTGTATAGCGGGTGAATTTCCGCTGAAGTCGGCCGGTGGTCAGTACGCGAAAAGGAATATTAAGCTTAGTTGCTGTCTGGTATTCAAGAGAAAGGGATTGGTCCCCTTCAAAGACATACTTTCTCCCAACGACCAACAGTTCCCAATCTTTTGGAAGTTTTTCAATAACGGCAAGTGCTGGCGCAAAATGCCCCCCACCCCCAGCAACAATAATAAGTTTCATATTGAAAGTATACCATTTGTACCGTATTTATTAAAAAATTATTATTCTGACTGCTTGGCGATATTGAGGAGGATTCCGACTGACGCGAGATTTAGGATAAGCGCTGAGCCTCCATATGAAATAAAAGGAAGAGGGACTCCTGTCAAAGGAAAAAGTGCAGTCATGGCACCAAGATTGATAATGATCTGTACTCCGATAAATGAGATTATTCCAGCAGACAAAAGTCTGCCGAAAGGATCTCGTGAGACGGACGAGATATGAAATCCGCGCCATACTAATAGCGCGAACACAACGATGAGAATCGTTGCTCCAAAAAATCCAAATTCTTCAGCAATTATGGGAAATATAGAATCAGTCACGTTCTCAGGAAGGTATGCGTATTTTTGAAGTGAATTTCCAATCCCTAGTCCCCAAATGCCACCTGATCCCAGCGCTATTAAAACCTGTTTTGTATGATAGGAGGTATCTTGAAAAGAATTTCCCAAATTTAGAAAACTTGTCAGCCTCTGCATTCTATATGGTTCTGCTTTTATCAGTAGAAATCCACCCAGCGCAGCAATCGGTCCTCCTATTAAAAAATGCAGGATACTTCCGCCTGAATAAAAATACATCGCCACAGCCTCGAAAAGAATTATGGAGGCAGTACCCATATCCGGCTGAAGCATTACCAGTAAAATCACGGATCCCAAAAGAAGAGAAAACGCTATAAATCTGTTTTTCTCCTTGTGGGAAAACCAAGCTGCTAAGTAAATTGCAAGCGCAAGCTTTACAAACTCTGAGGGCTGGAGCCGGAATCCTACAATATTTATCCATCTTGCAGCACCTTTTGCTGAAGAACCGACCCCCGGAATGAAAACAAGAACTAAGAGTATTAAAGATAAAATTAAAAGCGGCAACGCCAAGTTGTAAAATTTTTTATAATCAAAAAAATAGAAAAATGTGAGAGCTGTATATCCGAGAATAATCCATAAAATTTGGTCCTTGAAATAGTGATATTTATCGCCAAAAAGCTCAAAGGCGATAACCGAGGATGCATTGAAAATCATCAGGAGTCCAAAAAAAGTTAAGGATGTGACAATTCCAAAGAGCAGTAAATCGAAGCGCTTCATTTAAATATTGGAAATGAAAATACCAAGGACAGCCAGGAAAAATCCGATAAGCCACAGCCTCATAACGATTTTGGGCTCCTCCCAACCTTTCTGCTGGAGATATAGATGCATTGGGGCAGCAGGCAAAATCTTACGTCCCAAAAATTTCTTACCAAGCAGTTGAATCAGGGAAAAACTTACCTCAACAACAAATATGCCACCTATTATAATAAGTGCCAGAACTTTGCCAGTTAGAAGACCCGTTACAGCAAGCACTGCGCCAAGAGAGAGTGATCCAACATCCCCAAGCCAAAGCCTTGCTTTATAAATATTGAAATAGAGAAAAGCTGTCAGCGCTCCCACAAGAACTGATAGAAAAATTCCCAGTGATTCATCAAGCGCTGCCGAGTTGATAATCAAAAATGCGACAAGGCAGATCAAGAGAAGACCTGAGGCAAGACCATCAAGTCCATCTGTTATATTGAACGCATTGACGAATGCTACAATTACAAATGCAGCAAATGGTATGAAGAATGCTCCCAAAAATAACTTCCCAAATCCATGAATATAAACAAAATCATAATGAAGCTGAACGTAAA
>DATLNW010000007.1:0-7088 GCA_035536575.1 Lysobacterales bacterium | reverse complement strand
GTTTGGAGCAGTTTCAGTCCACGAAGATTGCGCTTCATAAAACGACCTTGTTTTTTTACCGGCATGCAATAGACTTCTAAACATATCAAAATTTCTGGTCTGCCCAGTAAGCATTGCTACACGTCCATCGATCTTGGTGATTAAAGAACCTGTCTCTTCTCCAAATGTGTCATCATCAGCTCCAAGTACAAAACCTGGTTGATGTCTTCCTAAGCCTGTTGTTTCAAATGCTCCGGAAATAGTGTGAGCAATCCACGTATCGTTAACCGGACGGGTAAATTTTGCCTCTTGGCCTGGTAGTGGTCTTTCTATATTAGCTGGCATATTTCTATAAACTTAGCCCGATTTTACAACACAATCGTATAGAATGCAATATGATAACTAATGTTGAGTAAGGGAAAGAATTTAAAGGGAATTTATCACTAGTAAAACATCGCTGGTATTAAAGCGCGGCTAGTTCTAAACTTTTGCCGGGTCTTTCATTTCTTTCATCTTCACTATAACAGATAAATCTTTTGTGCCGACTGTTGCATATTCATCTAGATATCCATAGGTTCTATCAGGTGGTTTACTGATTAAATCTACAGTTGCTATATTAATGCTAATTAAATGGTGTAATTCTATATCGGCTAGCTGCTCGTCTACCCCTTCCAAACTACTTACTTTCAAATATTCTTGGCGGTATTCAGCGCTCACTTTTCCAATAGGAACATTAACTGATATTTGGAGATTTCTTGGAAGTCCTTCTGCCCATTTCTGTATTTGTTCATTGGGCTTTTGGGGATCAACAGGATTCACGTCATCCCAAAAACTAACATGCAAAAGTTTTCCTGTTTTTTCCTGTCTGATAAAAACATTTGTTTTTTCGCCTTTGGAATTAACATGAGAAACCTTCCCAGTAATTGTGTGGTATTCCGTCTGATCTCCTATTTCAGGCTTAAAGGATTCAGGATTTAAGGGAATATAGGGTTTTGGGGGAGCTTCGAATAGAGTAGTGGATGTTGTCGTGGTGATAGGTTCTATGATTGTCGTTGTTGTAGTTAGTGTTTGTTTGTCTACCAGCCTTCTTTCAGGTGCGGCAGCTCTTCCGGGGAGCAAAATTGCTTCGGCAGTTACTGCCCCTGCAACAAGTACAGATCTTAAACCACAGCGCCCGTGTGCAAGGCCTCTATTTGTCCTCCGTTCAACCATAAGTCCCCAAATAATTTTAAAGGTTTTTAAAAAACTGTCAAGAACGAAAAAAAATTTGGAAAATGAGGAGAAAAACCTAAAATTTTTTACTCTCTTATATCGCTGAGATCAGTGGGTTCTTTCATGGCGAAATGCTTTACGTAGCCTGTCAGATAGGGCATCATACCGCGTACAAAGCCCTTTTGGACCCTTCTTCCGGAAACAGTCACCGGATATCTGAGGAATTTTATTTTTCCATGTTTGGCCACACGAAATGCAAGCTCAGTGTCCTCATTGCTCTTAATTTTGGGATCAAATTCTCCTGCCTTTTTATAGATGTCAGTTCTTATCGCAAAATTAAATCCTGTCAGCCAATAGTGCTTGAAAAGCATGCGGTAAACGACCATGGAGATGGGCTGAAAAGTATTAAAGGTCACGTTTATCCGGCGCTTACAATCATCAATTTTCCCGGTTCCGGTAACTGCAACAATATTGGGGTTAGAAAAGGGGAGGGTCATTTTTTCAATCCAGTCACTTGGCGCCGTACTGTCACTATCAAGTGAGAGGATAATTTCACCCTTTGCAGCGCGGCAGCCCGTAAAGCGTGCCCGTCCGCGGCCTTTTATGGGTTCTTTCAATACTGTTAAATTCAGCCTTTTCTTGTACTTACAGGCAACGTTGTATGTTTGGTCAGTCGAATTATTGTCGACAATAATTACTTCATAGTCCTGAAGCGTCGTTTGATTTATAAGTGACTCAATGCACTTGCCGATATTTTTTTCTTCGTTAAATGCCGGGATAACAACAGAGACCATAAAGATACAATATCATTTTTTGATCTAATTTTCAATTTAAAATTTTCAGTTTTCAATGAATTTTCAATGTTTCAATTTTAAAATTCTGTCATTGCGACCTGGCTGCCGGCAGGCAGGTTTGATTGTAAATTGTAAATTAAGAATTGAAAATTGATTTACTCCCATCTCATCGTGGCTGGGGGTTTGGAGGTGATGTCATAGACAACGCGTGAGACATCGGGTACTTCATTGACAATCCGTGAGGACATCCTCGCAAGCACTTCGTATGGGATTTTGGACCATGAGGCTGTCATGATATCAACGGAATCATAAGACCTGATGGCAACAACTTCGGCATATACCCGCCCATCACCCTTCACAGCAGTAGAGTAGGCGCCAGTCATAACCGCAAAGCATTCAAAAACAGCCTCATAAAATCCTGCTTTTTTCATCTCCTCAACAACTATCTGGTCAGCTAGCATCACCTGATCAAGGCGTTTCTGAGTAACCTCTCCCATGATATTGACAGCATGCCCCGGTCCCGGCCACGGCTGCTGCATAACTATTTCCTCAGGAAGTCCCGAGAGTCTGCCAATTTCCCGCACCTCGTCTTTGTAATAATTGCGGTTGGGCTCAAGAAGTTTTAATTTCAATTCCTTTGGTAGGCCACCGACATTGTGATGGGACTTGATATGGCTTGCATGTTTGGAACCTTTGGATTCTATAACATCTGAGTAAATTGTACCCTGTCCGAGGAACGTCGCGTCCTTATGTTCTGCTGCAATATCCTGGAAAATATCAATATAAAGCTTGCCGATAATTTTTCTTTTTGCCTCAGGATCTGTTACTCCTTTTAGGCTCTTAAGAAAGCGTTTTCTCGCATTTATGATCACTAAATCTGCATGGATTAGTTTGGTAAATATATGTATTACCAGTTGGTCCGTACCAACTCTCATAAGACCTGAATCGACATAAACAGGGATCAAATTTTTACCGATCGCTTTTCCTATCAGAAAAGCAGCAACTGTTGAGTCAACACCACCGGAAACGGCAGCAATGACTTTCTGATTTCCAACTGTTTGTTTAATTTCCTTTATGATCTGTTGTGGGTCAAGAGAAAGGAGAGTTAATTTTTCCCTGCAAATCTGTGCAAAATTCCGGAAAATCTCCTGTCCGCACTCAGTATGCGCTGCCTCCGGATGAAATTGTACTCCATAAATTTTGGCATCTTCATTTGCAACAGCGCTATATTTAACCGATCTTGTTGTTGCCAGATTTTCAAAACCACCAGGCAGCTTAGTTACCGAGTCTCCATGGGAAACAATTACGGTTGAAGTCGCGGGAAAGCCTTTAAGAATTCTTAATTCCTGCCGCCATTGGCGAGCCTCGCCTTCGGCGGGATTCTTAATTCTTAATTCCAGCGTTTCCGGTCCGTATTCTTTTGTCCCGTTTTCCACCACGCCTCCAAGAAGTTTGGCCATCAATTGCCAGCCATAGCATATCCCAAGAATGGGAATTCCAAGTTCAAAAATTTCCTTTGAGACAGTCGGCGCGCCCTTTTCATAAACAGATGACGGCCCACCAGAGAGGATTATTCCCTTAAGAGTATCAGATGCACCCAAAGTATCAGAAGTATCAAAAGCTTTTTTTTCGTTTTTTCCTTTGATACCTTTGGTACTTTTACGACCTTTGATACTTTTTATAAATTCCAGTGCTTCTTCAGGGTTGGTATATTCTGTTTGAATTCCGAGCTGTCTGAGGCGTCGTCCGATGAGGTGTGCAGTTTGTGATCCAAAGTCAACAATCAAGATCATTTGTACTTATTATACAATTTTATCTCACAGATTGGTAGACTTCGAGGGTATTGCTCTTGGATAGAACAATTTGCCAGAGCTGCATCAAGCGCGCCTTAAATCCCCCTGCTGAACCGAGGAGATAGAGCTTCCACATTCTGTAGAATCTGTCATCATACTTTTCAGGATAAAGACGTTTCAATTCTTTCCATGATTTGTCAAAATTGCGGTCCCAGCTCATAAGTGTTGGGTAATAGTAAGCGCCAAAATTCTGAAGATCTTCAATCAAAAATTTATTCTCAGCCGCTTTTGCGATCTGGGCGATTGATGCCAGATGAGAATTGGGGAATAGATATTTTTCAGTCCAGGGATCGGCGTGAGTTGTTGAGACAGGGGAGCCGATTGTATGAATCATAAAAAGACCGTCCGGCTTCAGAAAGCTATCCATAATCTGCATAAACTTTTCATAATGCTTATGAGTGACATGCTCAACCATTCCAATTGCCACAATCCGGTCAAATTTTTCAGGTTTCATTTCCCGATAATCCTCAAGGCGGATGTCAACAGGAAGACCTTTGCAGCGGATTCTCGCGAGTTCTGCCTGCTCTTTTGTTATGGTAATTCCGACAACCTTTACCTTATAATTCGCGGCCGCGAATCTAGCAAAATTTCCAAATCCGCATCCTACATCAAAGACTTTCATTCCCGGTTTTAAGTGCAGCTTGCGGCAAATCAGGTCCAATTTGGCAGCTTCGGCCTTGTCAAGGTTCTTTGGATTTTTCCAGGCTGTATTTATATCTCCCAAGCCTTTCCAATACCCACAGGTATAGTTCATGTCCCGATCCAGCATACGCTCGTACAATTCATTACCAACGCCGTAATGCACCCTCCCCACCACATAGGATTTTTTTATGGTCGCGACATCGATGAATTTACTTTTGGCTAGAAAAAGAATTAGGGGAAGATTTTTTTTGATCTTATCTCCGAGTGCCGCCCGCTGAATCCTGGCTACTGTCTCATCCAGCTGCTCTGAATCCCAGTCGCCGTCCATGTAGGATTCACCGAATCCAAGCGGTCCATCAGTCAGCGTCCTTTTGAAAAACCGTTTGTTGTGAACTTTTATATCCCAGGGATTTTTGCCGTTGACATTGATCCCCGCGATTTTAAAAAGTTTGCGTAGTTCCTTTTCTGCTTTGTTCATAAATTAGTCGATATGTAAAAATAACTCCCATAAATTGACTTGTCTTTTTGGCGGATTTCTTCGTTACCAATCAGCTCAAGTATACTCTGTTACTATCGCTGATCGGCGCCTTGAACTCCACTCAAAAATCCTAAGTTACTTTATGTAACTTATTTTTACATATCGACTTAAAGCTATTATAGCGGGAAATTTCCAGAGCGCAAGTGGGGGAGAATTATAAGGAGGAGTAGGAATTGCATTTTAGGCATTATGTGCTATAATATAGGATAGTTTTTGTATTCCAACCTATACATGATTAATAAATTCAAAAAACTTATAGTTAGAGGTTTATCAATCCGCAACGATGCCTTGTACATGAACTCGATTTACATGATGGGAAGCACAGCAATAGTCTCCGGATCGGGGTTCTTCTTTTGGCTGATCGCGACACATCTGTATAAAGCAGCAGAAATAGGTCTTGCTACAGCATTGATCTCCTCACTTTTATTCCTTATGAATTTAAGTATTCTGGGTCTTAACTACAGCATAATCCGTTTTTTACCCAAGTCAAAAAATAGAAATCAGCTTTTAACAGGTAGTTTTATGGTAATTGCCGGGTCAGCGGCCCTGAGTGCCGGAATGTTTTTGGCCTTTTTACCGGTGTTTTCTCCAAAATTGCAATTTGTAAACGCCAACTATTTAACTACCTTTATTTTTCTCCTCTTTACAGTTACAGCCTCAATTGATTTTTTAATGGAAAGCATTTTTCTAGCCTTGCGATCTGCAAAATATGTATTTTTGAAAAATCTGCTTGTTTCAGTTCTTAAAATAGCACTCCCCGTATTTTTTGTTGGTTTCGGAGCAATCGGAATTTTTATCGCCTGGGCGCTTGCCCTATCTAGCGGTTTGATAATCGCCTTCATTGTTCTACGAAAAAAATTTAAGCTCCGTTTTATCCCAAAATTTCAAAAAAAGATCCTCACTGGTATGGTTTCTTATTCATTCATCAATTATTTGGTTGGGCTTCTGGGGATAACGCCGGCCCTTATTCTTCCAATTCTTATTACCAATTATATAAATCCGCAGACTACTGCATATTTTTATATTTCCATGATGATTGCCCAGCTTTTGTACACTATACCTTATGCGACGACTCAGTCTCTTTTTGCCGAAGGATCAAATGATATCAAGACCTTTTCCCAAAATATCAGAAAGTCCCTCAGTTTTATTTGGATGATCTTACTTCCGGCAATTGTAGTACTTGTGCTTTTTGGCAACCTGATCCTTTCAATTTTCGGGACAGAATATTCAGTTGAGGGGATCAGATTTCTCCAAATCCTCGCAATCTCAGGTATTCCTGTTGCTCTTAATTATCTTGGACTAACAATCTTAAATGTCAGGCATCAGATAAAGTCTTTATTGGTAATTAATCTTATGGGAACTGCCGTAATTTTGACTTTGAGCTTTTATTTCCGCGCATATGGACTTGTCGGAATAGGTTTTGCGTGGGCACTTGGGCATATTGCAAAAAACGTACTTTACGGAATTTTTATCACAGCTCCCAAAATATTGGATTTTTATATTTCATTAAAATACTTTGCTGCAAGGCTGAGATCAACTATGTGTGGCCTACAGTTGGGGAACTTCAATAAGCATATTTTTGTGATGAAAAATGTGATTTTTGAGAATTACCGTAATATGGATATTGGTAAGTGGGTTTTTATAAATCACCACACCAATTTTTCAACCCCAATGGGTATGAAAATCGGGAATTATGTGATGATCGGACCGTATTGTCTTTTCGCAACAGTTCATCACAAATTTGACGATCCCAAAAAACCAATGCTTCTTCAGATGCCTGAAATACGCCCGATTGTGATTGAAGACGATGTCTGGATTGGGGCCAGGGTCACTGTTCTGGGAGGAGTGACTATTGGTAGGGGGGCGATAATCGCAGCCGGTGCGGTTGTAAGCCGGGACGTAGAGCCGTACAGCATTGTCGGTGGTGTTCCGGCAAAATTGATTAAGTTTAGGTTTGATAAAAAAACGATAAGGGAAGCAAGCAAGCTCAACTTCAAAAACCTCAAACCCCAAAAGACAGATATTTGGGGGTAAAATCCAGGTCAAAGTTTCTCCAATTAATAATTCAAT
>DATLNW010000006.1:0-8422 GCA_035536575.1 Lysobacterales bacterium | reverse complement strand
TCAGGGAATGATTGATCCCCCGAGAATTGAAGTCGCGCCTCTGATTGCTGAATGCGTAAAATCAGGAATAAGAGTAGTTATGATAACCGGGGATAATGGTGCAACCGCGCAAGCCGTAGCACGGGAGATTGGAATAACAGGTGGAGTCCTAACGGGCGGAGAACTTGAGAAGATGAGTGATACGGAGTTTGAAAGAATAGTTGAGAATGTTAGTATTTATGCAAGAGTTAACCCCGGGGTTAAGATGCGGATAGTCCAAGCGCTTAAAAAAAGAGGGCATATTGTTGCAATGACCGGGGACGGGGTAAATGACGCGCCTGCCATAAAAGCAGCTGACATAGGTATTGCGATGGGAATAACGGGAACTGACGTTGCCAAGGAGTCATCGGACATGATCCTACTTGACGATAAATTCTCAAGTATAGTATCGGCAATTGAGGAGGGCCGGGGAATATTTCATAATATCCGCAAATTTATAAGGTATCTTCTTTCCTGCAATATCGGTGAAGTTATAATTATTTTCTTTGGGGTGATTGTACTTCAGGAGCTTGTACTAACTGCAACTATGCTTTTGTGGATAAATATGGTGACTGATGGAATCCCGGCGATTGCTTTGGGGATGGATGAAGCAGAAGAAGGGATTATGCGTCATAAACCTAAAGTGTTTCAGGCAGATATTGTAAATCGCGAATTGTGGGCTGAGATGATGATATTTGGATTCTTACTTGCAGCAGGAGTTATCGGGATATTTATAATTGATCTCCCACAGGGAATTCAAAAAGCACAAAGTGCGGCATTCCTGGCCTTAGTTATGTTTGAGCTTGTTAATATATATTTAATCCGCTCCAATTATAAAACCCCATTTTTTTCCAATAAATGGCTTTTTATATCAATAGCAGTAACGATGGGGCTTCAGATGCTTATTATTTACACTCCGTTCCTTTCCGGTCTTTTTGGCTTGGTACAAGTTGATTTGCTCGACTGGATATACATATTTGCAGTTAGTGGATTATTGTCTTTGCTTTACAAAGTCATCCAGCCACAAATAGACAGACTATCTCCTGGCGAAGCCTAATTTAGCACTATTGAATAATTTAGGCGGATAGGTTATCGTTAATAGTAGGACATAAGTCAATGAATATAGAACACCTGCTCAATACCTACTCACTTTACCTGCTTGTCTTTGGCACAGCCTCGCTCGCGATTCTCGCAACTATCGCACTTAAGGCAAAAAAACTCTCAGAAGACAGTAAGACACTACTTTTTATCGCAATTATTGGAGTGACACTAATTCCAACACTTGTCATGTCCGGCTCAACCGTTTACCTAAATACCATCTCATCAAGCGGGGGGCCTGTTCACTGGCATGCAGATATAGAAATCTGGAAATGTGGTACTGAAGTGGATTTGAAGGATCCAAAAGGTTTAAGTAATAAGATAGGCACCTCAACACTTCATGAACATAATGATAAAAGAATCCATCTTGAGGGAGTCGTTTTAAAGCCTGAGGATGCAAGTCTTGGCAATTTTTTCCATGTAATAGGAGGAAGCTTGGCTTCTGGCTCGTTTAGCGTTCCGACCAACGAAGGATTGCTTTCTGTTAAAAACGGCGATACCTGTCTTACTTCGGATGTTGGAGAGGTACAGGTATTTAGCTATAGCACAGATTCAGAGGGTTATTATCAACAACAAAAATTATTAAATCCTCAAGATCATATAATTGCTCCAACATCAATTGTTCCGTCCGGGGATTGTATAATAGTCGAATTTGATACTCCTAAGGACAAGACCGACAAAATGTGCAGAAGTTATAAAGTTGCTTTGGAAATCGGAAAGCTGAAAGGAGAGAAAAATGGGAATTGATGTACCAACATTATCAGTTGTTTTGATATCAGCTGCGATTGACTCAATCAACCCTTGCGCCATAGGAGTTCTGATCCTGATGGTCTCAGTTGTTTTGGGAGGAAAAGGATCTGTTGGTAAGCTTTTGTACCTTGGAGGACTCTACATCGGAGCTATTTTTCTGACTTATCTTCTCGCAGGTCTTGGCCTTGTGTATTTCCTACAAAGCGTCCCGCTATTTGTTGCTGAGTATCTTGCCCTGATCGTCGGATTTTTTGTAATTCTCGCCGGGCTTTTGGAGATAAAAGACTTTTTTTGGTACGGAAGAGGAATTTCTTTGCAAATTCCGCCGTATTTTGCGAATAAAATTCATGAGTATTCAAAAAACGTTACAACAACAGGTGTAATTATCCTTGGTTGCTTTATCGCAGCAGTTGAGCTTCCATGCACGGGAGCCCCATACCTTGCGATAATTACGCTTTTGTCACTTAATTTTAATTTCCAGGCATTTATGCTTTTGATACTCTACAATGTTGTCTTTGTCATGCCTCTAGTCATTATTTTGCTTCTTGTTGCAGGCGGGATGAAAGTTGATAAAATTAAAAAGTGGAAGCAAAACAACAAGGGCTACATGAGGTTTGCCATAGGATATATGTTAATTGCGCTTGGCTGGCTGTTGATCTTAATCGCCAATGGAACCATCAATTTCGGTTGATTTTAAAAAGATGAAACATATTGTAAAAAGAAAAGGACACACAGAATCGTTTGATGCGCGTAAGATCTATGCGAGTGTCTTTGCGTCTTGTTTGGTTCTGAGAATGAAAGATGAAGAGGCAGAACTGATTGCGCATATGGTAAGTGATGAGGTGGAAAAAGCCTTGAAAGATGTAAAGCAAATTGAGGCGCATAAAATTCACAAGTTGGTTACACAAAGCCTTAAAAAATATAACGCAGATGCTTCTTATATCTACGACACCCACCGCGACATTTCCTAAATTTCTGCTATACTTATTCTATGCTGCCCTTTAAGAGAAAAAAATATGATTATGATCTTATCGTTATCGGATCTGGTGCAGGCGGAGGGGTTGCCGCGCATCATGCAAGAAGTCTTGGGAAAAAAGTTGTTATTTTTGAAAAAGGCGCAATAGGTGGCGAATGTCCCAATTTTGCCTGCGTCCCAACAAAAGCTCTTCTTCATGCGGCCCACGTCTATCAAACAGCAAAAAATGCAAAACAATACGGGATAGAAGTATCACATGCAGGAGTTGACTATCATGTTGTTAAAAGGTGGAAGGATCTGGTGGTTTCAAGGACAGGGGCACATGAGGGTCATGAGTCTTTTGCCAAAGACGGAATAGAAGTCATTCAGCATAAGGCGGTTTTTGTTTCTTCTCATGAAGTTGAAGCAGGAGGGAAAATATATTCAGCTGCCAAGTTTGTCGTAGGGAGTGGGTCTGATGTTTTTATCCCTCCAATTACCGGTTTGCAGGACGTTGGATATATAACTTATAAAGAAGCTGTGGATTTGAGTGAACCGCCAAAATCACTTCTTATCTTCGGTGGGGGCGCCGTAGGTTGTGAATTTGCCCAGATCTTTTCAACCTTTGGGACAAAAGTAACTATTGTTAATAGGTCTGAGTCGTTATTGGGAAAAGAAGATAAAGAGGTAAGAGAATTGGTAAAAGCACTTTTTGAAAACCGTGGAATAACCGTTTTGACAGAAACAGGAGTTGTGAAAGTCGAGAAACGTGATGGTAAAAAAGTAGTTTATTTTAAGACAGGAGACAAGGAATTTTCAGAAGAGTTTGAAGAGATTTTGATCGCAACAGGAAAAATTCCCTTGGTAGATTTTGCTCCTGAGAAGGCAGGGATAAAAACTGATAAAGGTAGAATTAAGGTAAATAAATATCTCCAGACATCAAATCCGCATATTTTTGCAGCAGGGGATGTGGTCGGGCCGTATCTTTTTACCCACACAGGAAATTATCAAAGCTATATAGCAGCGCATAATGCCTTCTCAAATAAAAAAATAAAACCAAAGTATTCAGTAGTTCCAAGGTGTGTATTTGTTTCCCCTGAAGTTGCGTCAGTCGGAATTTCAGAAGAAGAGGCAATTGAAAAGGGTATAAAAATTAAAAAAGGAATTATGGCAATGGGTATTTTGGGAAGAAGCAATACCTCAAATGATTTTGATGGATTTGTGAAGATAATAACTGACAAAAATGGTGTGATAATAGGCGGTTCAATAGTTGCCCCAAGAGCAGGGGAGATGATTCATGAAGTTGCACTTGCAATTCAATGCGAGGTCGAAGCAAAAGAATTGGCTGAGATGATCCATGCATATCCTACGTATTCAGAAGGTATAAAAGTCGCCTGCAGTGTTGTTGAATAAAAATTGCAAACTACAATCATTTTCTGTTAACATCTAAAGGTTATGTCTGACAAAGAACCGTCCATCGAAAAACCGCCAGTTTCATCTTCTAATCCTTTGGCATCTGCTCCATCAACGATTACATTACAAAAAGCTGTAGATTTAGGTGAATATAATCCAGAGTATCTATCTACATTTCCGGAATGGCATACTCTAAGTAATGTAATACAATGGCAAATGATCAAACAAGCATTAGACAACAGAGAAAGACGGCTTGTCAAGCAATGGGCTGAGATAAATAACGTAATTGATTTTAGTGAAAAGCCACATCTTCAAGAGGCGCTTAGAAATATAGAGAAGCAAAGAAGGAAGCTGATGGGTGATAAAGAGAAACTAATGGTTGAGTATTCCAGTAAAGGATAAATTAGATTTTATACCATCTATTTATATCCCTTTGCTTGGATGTTAAAAAGTTCTGCGTATAATCCATTCTTTTTCATAAGCTTTGTATGATTACCCTCCTCAACAATTATCCCTTCATCTAAAACTATAATTCTATCAGCGTTTCTAACTGTAGAGAAGCGGTGGGAAATAATAATCACAGTTTTATCTCTTTGTAATTTCTGGACTCTTTCAAATATTTCATATTCTGCTTTTGCATCTATTGCGCTCGTTGGTTCATCAAGAATTAAAATCGGAGCATCTCTGAAAAATGCTCTTGCGAGAGCTAATTTCTGCCATTGTCCTCCTGATAAATCAACTCCGTCCTCAAATGTTTTACCAACTATTTGCTCATCACCTTTTGGCAATTGTTCCAATATGTTATCCGCTCCTGATTTATTCAATGCTTTTTTTAAAACTTCTAAGTCATCTTTCTTGGATAAATCTCCGAAGATGACGTTTTCCTTAAAAGTAAATTGATATTTGATGAAGTCTTGAAACAGCGCGCCTATCTGTTTGTACCATAAATCAAGATTAATATCTTTTATATTAACTCCGTTTATAAGAATTTCACCATCCGTTGGATCATAGAATCTCAATATCAATTTAATAATTGTAGATTTTCCAGCACCATTTTCCCCGACTAGAGCAAGCTTTTCTCCGCTATTTATAATGATACTTAAGTTTTTTAAAATATAGCGATCTGATTCAGGATACCTGAAGGAAACATTCCTAAATTCCAAAGTGGGTGGTTGAGGTTTAGCAGGAATAGTTTTTGGTTTTTTTGGTGATTGAATAGAGGCGGAATAATTCAGTAATTCAAAATATTGATCTACATATTTTGTTCTCATATTCATTGAAGAATAGTTATCCAACACTCCTTCTGCCCCAGATGCTAAATTACGGGTTTGTTGAAAATATAGAGTAAATTGCCCAATACCCAATTTTCCAGCAAATACCGCCGCAAGATTAATTGCTTGGGTTATGACAAAAGCCGTCATTTGTATAACTCCGGATATAAGAAGTATGAATAAAGTTTTGCTGTATGCTTTTTCAAATCTACGATAATATGAATTTTTTGAGCGCTTGAATTTTTCCATAAGTGCCGGGCCATTTTTGAATATTGCTACTTCTTTTGATGTTGCAGGTGCCGAAAAAGTTGTTCTGACATACTGCAATAATCTTTCCAATTGTCCCCGTTCCTGACTCATATATATCCAGATGTCATCACGATGTTTGTTAAGGGAAAGAAATAAAGGAATAATGGACAAAATAATAATTGGGACAAAAATAGGAAATTTTGTGGACACAACAATTATTGCAGTAACTAATTGTGCGAACGAGCCTACTAATCTCAGAGTTCTATCACAATAACTAAACATAGACCCTTTAACTCCATTCATTTGAGCAAGTAAATTCTGAAATTTGGTACTTTCAAAAACTGCTGGATCAAGCTCATGCAGCTTTTTATCTATCTGCAGCTCTATATAATCACCAAAAGAAAATTCGTATCCAGCACCTCGGATAACGCTAATAAAATAAAGTAATAATTTCAGAATACCCGCGGCCAGGTAAAAAGCTATCATCCATGTAATATCGGAGAAAGTAATTTGTTTGCCTGTTGCAAGCAAATCAAGCAGTTTTGATAAAAGATATACTTGTATTAAGGGATAAAATGTATCTCCATATAGACGATTTAGCGTATCGGCAATTGCCCATAAGCCATTCGATTTGAAAAAAATCTGAAAAACTTTTAAACCATATCTTAAAGTTTTAAGCATAAATCCAGTATAGCAGGAGGGAATAAAAGTCGCCTGCAGTGTAGTTCAGTAGCCTTATATCTTGACAAGTTATCCTCAAAAGTATTATTCTATATGTGTTGGCTGTTGCAACAGTTTAACTTGCCAAGAGGTTAAGTGTTCTAGAAGCTTGATTTTGCGGGACACGGGTAGAATCAGAAGAGCATAGAAAGAAAGTGTAAAAACAAGAAATCTATGTAATTCAACAAAAAAGTCTGTCACAAGCAGGCTTTTTTGTTTTAAAGCAGGATGTTGGGCTCGTGAATGAAGATTTTTTTCCGGGCGTAACTCTCCGCCAGCTGGCGGATCAGACATTCGTCCTCAAAAAATTTTATTCTCTCGCCGCTCGATTAATAACCGGTTGTTCATTTTATGTTTAACAAGTGATACAATAGCCACAAATGGATCAAGTCGCCCAAATTCGCGAAAAGATAGATATTGTCTCTTTATTGTCAGAGTACATGACGCTCAAAAAGGCCGGGCGTAACTTCAAAGCCCTTTGCCCTTTTCATAGCGAAAAAACCCCATCATTTGTTATTTCACCTGAGCGGCAAATCTGGCATTGTTTTGGCGGATGCAATAAGGGTGGGGATGTTTATCAATTCCTGATGGAGTATGAGAAGCTTGAATTTCCCGAAGCTCTTCGTATTCTGGCAAAGAGGGCAGGAATAGAACTGGCATCAAGGGATTTTAACAGCGGTGAAGCATCAAAAAAGGAAAGGCTTTATCAGATAAATAGTCTGGCCAAGGAATATTATCACTATGTACTTACAAAGCATAAAGCCGGAGAAAAAGCCCGGAAGTATTTATCCAATCGTGGAGTAACTCCTAAAATTATAGAAACTTTTTCCCTTGGTTTTTCCCCGCCCACAGGTAATGCACTTAGCAAGTATCTGATTGATAAAAAAAGATTTGATAAGGAAGAGGTGATTGATGCCGGTCTTTCCTATCAACGCGGGCGGGACGTTGTTGATTTTTTGCGGGGAAGACTTATGTTCCCACTTATTGATCACCGCGATAATGTTACCGGGTTTTCCGGGAGGATTTTGGATAATTCCGATACCACTTCAAAATATATTAATACGCGGGAGACTTTGATTTATCACAAAGGAGATCAGATCTATGGATTAAATGTAACCAAAGAAGCGATAAGACGTGAGGGGCAGGCAATAATTGTTGAGGGGGAATTTGACGTTTTGTCATGTTTTCAAAATGGAGTAAGTAACGTAATTGCAGTTAAAGGAACTGCATTGACTGAGTCCCAAGTAAATTTACTTGGTAGATTTACCAAAAAAATTACTTTTTGTTTTGACTCTGATAAAGCAGGGCAGGAGGCAATAAAAAGAAGCCTTGTGGTTGTTGAGAAAAAAGGATTATCACCAACTGTTATAGAAATTCCAGGCCAAAAAGATCCCGATGAGGCAATTTCTGAGAACCCCGCAGCTTTTAAAAAAGCGGCAAAAGAGGATATCTCAGTGTATGATTATCTGCTGAAGCATACACTTGAGTCGGCAGATACTGCCTCAGCTGAAGGAAAGAAAAAGGTTGGTGACGAGTTGCTTCCTTTCATCGCCCAAATTTCAAACGAAATTATAAAAGAACATTATCTTAAAAAAATAGCCGATGAACTGGATACATCGTACGAAAGTATTTCAAAAGAAGCTGACCGTATTGCAGGTAAACAAGTTAATAAAGTAGTTCCCACAGATGTAGAAAAAGCTAAAAGATCAAAGGAGGAGATTCTTGAGGAATATCTTTTGGCTCTTATTATCCAATCCGATAAGCCCAAAATTGCGATTAAGAATGCCATTGAAATATTGTCTGATTCTATTTCGCGTGACAGGGCATATCACAAGATTATGGATCATTTGCTTTTGCATTTTGACACGACAGAGCATTTTGACGGTAAAATATTTGCTAATGGATTGCCAAAAGAACTTGTTCCGACTTTTGACACCAGCGTACTTTT
>DATLNW010000005.1:0-4269 GCA_035536575.1 Lysobacterales bacterium | reverse complement strand
CTCTTTTATAAAAAGTATAACTTCATCTAATCCCCGCTTGCTTCTAACCTCTTTTATTGTTTGATCTATCTCTATTCCAGAAACAATACCTCTTTCTTCAATCAGGGACGCAGTGGCCTCCGCCTCGTCTCTGTTGCTACTTATCACACTTCTTGCAACACTTCTTGCCGATCCGACATCGTGACCACTTGCTGAAATTATGAATAGGTCATGACCTGTTCCTCCATGTCCATCAGCGTCCGCTGCAGCAGCAGCTGCATTAAATCCGCTTAACTTTGTCAATCCAAGATATCCGGGACCGGGAATTATGGTAGCACTCTCAACACCTGTATTGGTTAATATAGCAACAACTGCGTGCTTTGCTTCATGCTGCGCAGTATCACTTGGAGTTTTAAGTTGTTTCTTTTCGGCAAAATATGCACTTATCCTTGTACCACTTTTTAAATATTTTGTTTCAGTCGGAGAAATGGAAACTGACTCTGGATTTCTCATTGCAGCTGTATTTTAGTCCTACACGAAGAGGAAATCAAGATCGATATTTGGGGTTAATAAAACTTAGACGTGCTTTGAATAATGCCGCCTGGAGTTTGGGAAAAGGCGTTCAAAAAATGATGGTCTTGCGAGGGGTTCTTCATGCTCTACCATTTCATGTCTATTTTCTACCACAACGCTTTTATCATCTTTTAATTCTGCATTTTTTCCCTCAAGTTCATTGATTCTTCGCTGCAGTGCATTAATTTCTTTTTTATCGTTATTAATAACACTATCTTTTCGCCTTATGTTCATGAAATGCGACATCCCCTCAATTGCGCTTATGAACCAAGCCATTAAGATACCAACTAATAAAGAAACTATTACAACGAGGTACACTGGAACGGTAGGAAGGAAGAAATTCCCAATAACAATTGGCACACCGGCCAAATTCTGGAATGCAAAAAAAGTTATACTCAACCCAAAAAGTATTGCGATGATTAAGCTCAACATACAGTTATCGTAGCGGTTCCATGTAAGTGTGGAGTAAAAGACTTGTAAGCAACGTGCAAGAAATTCTATTTCGCGCTGGAAATTCCGTTGGCGACAACTACCTCAGGTTTTATATATTCGATGATTCACGTTGAATCATGAGACTTGCCTTCACCTTTCTTCGAATCATCTGAAAATAAAATCCTCAACTCATCAAAGCCAAGTCCAGGAGAATCTTTAATAAGTCTTCCAAATTCTATTATTGTTTCGGCGAATACACCAAATTCATTCGACTTAGCATCTTTTCTTCTCGCAGGCTTTTCGCCTCGAGCTCTAGAAACTTGTTTTGGACTTTCTTCAGGTTTTGGCATATATTCAAGCTTGGTTGAGTTTTTGGATAATTCCTTTTCCAACACTATCCGGAAGTGAAAGAAAATCTCTAATAGCTTCAAGTTCACCCTGCTGGTTTGTTAACTTAAGCTTTGGCAGTTGTGAAGGGTCTACTTTCACAACGGCTTTTCTTATTGTCCGGCCAGGATATCTTGTCTCTACTTCCGGAATTGACGAATTAACTTGTTGATTCTCAACAATAAATCCACCAGCTCTTTTCCCAATATCGCTATTAATCATACCTATATAGCTTTTTGCATCGACTGCAAATACTCTTGTCTTGTCTTGGGGATTGTGAGCGACAAAGTCGATCCCACCCTTAACGTCCATAGATATTATTTCCTCGCCCTCAGGTATTTCTACTCTGTATCCATTGACTTCAAGAGCTTTTATTATTGCTGCTTCTGCTTTGATACCATTCCACCAATTTCTTACCTTATTGGCATTTTCCAGTCTTTTGTAATGCAAACCTGAAGGTAAGTTTTGCTTTGAAAGACTTTCAAGTATTCCAACAATTATAAATGTATTGTGTACTGCTTCTGGGGAGGTATCACTTTTTGTCGCATCAACCATGGAACGAATCAAATCTTTTTGGGTTCTTGCAATACCTTCAATACTTTCTCTATCCTGAAGAAATGGATCCTGATCAGTCAAGCCTCTCAAACTTCGGATAAGCTGAAAAGTCCTACTTACTACTCGCTGACTTTCTTCATCTCCTTCATGTCTAGCAAATAGTGCTTCGGTGGTGCTTTGAATAAGTCCCTCAATAGGATCTTGCGGAGTTTTTGAGTGCTCAAGAAGAGCTACGTTACCTATTGCTAACTCGTTATTAACGATATCCATATTCTTATAATAAAGTTGTACTGTGAAAGTCAATACAACTCTCTCAACAAATGCGTTGGAAAAGCTAAGACTTCATTTTGCGCTTGAGCTGCCGATGGTGATGACAACGTCAGAGCTTCCGCTGGCTAATGCTGTGACCTCTCCCAACACATAGGTCTTTGAAAGTATTTCTTTTAATTTATCCAGATACTCCTTCTCTACCTTCTCTGCGACCGCGATTTCTGTCTTCTCAAAATCATCCGTTTTGGCATTGCCAACTGATCCAACTTTAAATCCCTCGGTAGTTAATTGGTCCCTGACTTTGGCCGCAACACCTGAAGTATTTGTGCCATTTAGCACCTGGATGGTATATAGTGATAAATCAACAGGTTTTTTTGTCGGGGCTATTGCGGCTGGTGCTTCTGTAACTTCTACGGTTGATTTATTTGTAGCGGGAAATAATTTGGACTTATTTGTAACCGCATAATATATTCCTGCAAAAAATACCATACCCAGTATAAAAGTAATTACCATAACCCTTAGGAAGTACGGAAGCATACTTTTTTTCTTGTCATACTCATCAGGTGGAGCATTGAAAAAAGCTCCATCCTTGTTAACCGGCGAGTCATCAACACTCTCATCTATGGGAGCCCCGTCAACTTCACTTGATCCACTCTCTTCCTCATTATCACTTGGGGCGTCATCCTCCTCACTCTTATCTGCTGCTGCAACATCTGCTTCCTTTTCTTCATCAGGCGGGTCCTGCACTACCTCTTCTTTTTCCTTTACTTTATCGGGATTTTCTTTCTCAGGCTCCTTTGTAACTTCTTTAATTTCAATAATTTCCGTGGTTGAGGAAATTATTGCCTCCACGCTCGGTACTTCATCCGAACTCACCTCTACCGGAGTCTCAATATCTTTTTCGTTTTTTATATCCTCTGGCTGCTCCTTCTCTACAACAGGCTCTGCGTCTTCCTTAGGAGGCACTGATGCTGCTTTTGGCTCAGGCTTACTCTTTGGTCCGAATTTTACCGGTTTGGCACGTTTTTTTGACTGCATATATACCTTTCTCTATCTTAATTTAAGAACAATTTCTTTCATTTGTCAATGAACCTGGTCTGTTGTATGATCAGGACATGCCTCAACAATATTATGGTGGTGCAATATGGACAAATCATGCCCTGGATAGACTTTCGGAGCGTGGTTTGACACAGGATATAGCCTCCCGTGCCTTCAACAATCCGGACCGGAGCATGGATGGACGCGAAACAGGTACCAAACAATACCAAAAAAGGTTTGATAAGTCCCTAGTTACTATTGTGGCCAAACAAAATGAACGCTCAGAATGGATTATACTTTCATGTTGGGTTGATCCCCCGATAGCAGGAAGTCAGGACGAAAAAAGAAAAGATGCTTACAGGAATTATCAAAGAGCCTCTTTTTGGGGCAAGATATGGGTGACTGTCAAACGCCAGCTTGGCTTGAGTAAGTACTAAAATACTTAATAACTTTTTTTCGGAAAAGGAAATACAATAAATTTGAAAACAACCCAAACAGAATGGTGAGCAACACCAACTCAGGAGTGAAAAGAATTTTAAAACCCGAATTAATAACGTTTAGTGGTGCTGTGACTACTTCCCATGAATTAACCCGCTGTACGCGCCCCAATGTTATTCCAAATCCTATTATAAAATTTAAAATTATCAAATATCTCTTAACTCCTCCTCTGTCTTTAACCCACTTACTTGCCTTTAGAAATTTTTCGAATGGATACATACTTAAAATAAATGTGACAAAACCAATTGCCAGAAGAACTCCGTATTGAAAAATAAATACAAGCCTTACAGATGGTCCGACACGGCTCCATTGATTGATTAAGTTAATGAGATCTGTAAATACGTAAATTGAATTAGGCAGAAAAGCAAGCCAGCAAAGTCCAATAATAATTTTCATTAATCTATTTTTTGTTACAAAAAAAATCCACCCAAGTATCACCGGCAACAATGCCAAAAATATATTAACACTCATCCAACTAAAGTTATATGCTATCAGATGCATTATCTAATAATAACAAAAAATAGCGCTTAGGTGTTA
>DATLNW010000004.1:0-10921 GCA_035536575.1 Lysobacterales bacterium | reverse complement strand
ACACTGAATGCTACAGTTAAAAAATTTGGAAAGCTAGATACACTTGTTACCTGTGCTGGGATTGTAAGACGGGCAGAAAAAATTGAAGAAACGACTGAAAAAGAGTGGGATCGACAAGTTAATATAAACCTTAAAGGCACCTTTGCAATTATTCACTTCGCTTTGCCCGAGCTAATTAAATCAGAACGAGGAGTGATTGTGTCAATTTCATCAACAGCTGCTTCTTTTGGAATATCAGGTATGGCAACCTACAGCGCAAGTAAAGGCGGAGTATCTTCTCTCATACGATCAATCGCCATTCAATATGCTTCAGTTGGATTACGCGCAAATGCGATTTCTCCTGGACTAATAGATACCCAAATGGCTTATGTTGATCGTCCACAACCTGTGACAAAAGTAGTGGGTGATATAATTGAGGATGGATATCCAATTAAACGCATTGGAAAACCTGAGGATATCGCTAATGCTGCATTATTTCTCGCATCTGACCAATCAAGTTGGATTACAGGTCAAGAACTGTTTGTCGATGGCGGATTTTCTATTAAATAACTACTTCAATTTCCTTACAGTACGAAGAGTTAATGTTGGTGGCCAGGGGTATGTTGCCACATTTCTTTTAACAAGTGGGAATTTGCGAAGGGCCCACTCGTATTTGAGCGTGCCAAGTGAGATTCGCGGAAGACAAAAAACGTATTGGCTTGTTACCAGATAATCCCCCAATTCCTGAAGTTTTTCTATCGCCACTTTGCTATCCTTTATATAGTACAAAACTTCTGCACAAATGATCACATCATAGTGCCTTTTTGGGTAAAAATTTTCCAGACTTGAGACATGAAATTGAACTCCTTTCACCTTTTCCTTGGCTTGTTCAATCGCCGATTCGCTGACATCAATTGCAGTTACATCATCAGAAATCTCAAGAAGCTTTTGGGTGAAACTCCCCTGCCCACAGCCTATCTCAAGAATTGATGCGTGAGGGACAAGTTTTATGAGATTGATCAGATCCTCAAACGTTTTCTGATTATACGGGTGCTGTGTCTCCCACGGATCATCCCTTTCATTTATTTTCTGCAGATCCTTGTAAACTTCTTCCTGAGTGCTCACGATAAAATTTTAACACTATTTGATTATCTTTGTCATATTGCATAAAAAATTATTGAGTGCTATATTTTAAACCCATGACAGACGATCAATTGATAGACAAGCTTAGGACAGTGGTCCGGGAAGAGGTGGAGGCAGAAACCAAAAAAACAGAACGTGACGCATTCTTTTCAAATGTGCGGCTTGGTAAATTAGTAACTGACTTGAAGAATTCAGTAAAAGATCTCAAAATCAGCAATTCCAGATTGGAAAAGGGACAGGGAAGAATTGAGGACGAACAACAAGCGCAAAGCAAAACGCTAAAATATATTAAAACTAAACTAAACAAAACCGCTAAAACAGTTGATATCATCGGACTAAGATATGATGAAAGGATTGTAGACAACGATAGACGCACAGACCGTATAGAAGATCATCTCGGCCTTCCGCCATACAAAGCCAAGCAATAATTGTCCTTGACACATATTCTTCTTCCGTGAAATACTTAGATGGATGGAAAACGAAAAGCCAGCAGCACCTGAGCCTCAATCCACTACTCCGGCAACGCCAACAATCGAGCAGTCAAAAAAATCATATGGTAGAAATTGGAAAAAGTTAGTTTTAATTTATTTAGCAGTTGGAGCTATTATTTATGGAGGAATATACTATTTTGTCCTATCCAAGCAGGGCTCCAAGCCCTATTCCACACCAGTTACCAAAACCACCGTGTCCCCTGCTCCAAGCATGGCCGCTGACCCGACAGCTGATTGGAAAACGTATAAAAGTGAGGCAATTGGTTTTTCTTTCAAATATCCGCCTTCCTTTGACATAAAAGATAGGTCAGCGGAGCTTCCCCCTGTAAATGTTGCAATTGTTGAAAAACCAGATGATGTAATGAGCCCTTACATAATTATGAGCGGGATTAACACTTTCCCTTCGGTTACTGATTACATAAAAGATCCGATAAATCGCTTGACCTTTGTGAAGGTTCAAAAAATAGGAGCAAATGAATTTACGGTCGTTAGACTTCAGGAACAAGGAGATACCCCGCCTGGCAGGCGGACTCAGTATTTAATTAAAAATGGTAATGCTATTTTAACTATAGACAATGTACATATAGCACCCGTAAAAGAGGAGATTTTTGACCAAATCCTCTCAACCTTCAAATTCACCACAGACAAAACAGCCTGTTCAGAAACGGATCCACAGTGGGTTAGCAAACAATTCGGAACTGCATGGAATATACAATACCCATCTGATTGGGCGGTCGATGAACGCGGGGTACCCACGCACGGATCTCTTTCCTTGGAAGGCTGTTATAAACAATCCAGGTATAAAGTCGGCTTTGGATATCCCATGGGTTTATATAATAGTTTGAATGCCTGGGTAGATGCAGAAATGTCTAGAATTCCACAAAATCAAAAAACAAATATAGAAGTACTAGATGTAGTTGTTGGTGGTACACCTTCCAAAAAAGTGCTTAATGTACCAAGTCCACTATACAGTGACAATATTGCCCATCATGTGTATATTTGGAATCAAGGCAATACGAATCCCAGAACTATTACAATTAGCCAGATTGCTGGAGCTAAAAACGTTCAACAGATGGAAGAATTACTGGATTTATTTTTAAAAGGAATTAAATAATATTTTTAACTTTTGCTTTGTATATTTGATCTTTGTTTTTTGAGTTTGATTTGATATCCTCCAATTTCCAGGCTGCGAAGTCGCACTTGGGATAATTGGCACAGCCGTAGAATTTACGTCCCTTTCTTGTTTTGCGGATAATCACCTTGCCCCCATCTTTGGGACACAAGATATTGGTCTCCTCAACAAAAGTCTTTGTGTATTTGCAGTCAGGAAACTTGCTGCAGGAGAAGAATTTCCCGAATTTCCCATGTCTTATCACAACAGGTGCCCCACACTCAGGACATATTTCATCAGTTGATTCGGTGGCTATAGCGACACGATCTGCCCCGCCTGCTCCCTCAACCGCTTTCTCAAAAGGTGTATAAAAATCCTTCATCATCGCAACCCATCCTGTTTTGCCACTCGCGACATCATCAAGCTGCTCCTCCATAGATGCAGTAAATGGTATATCATCAATTGTTGAGAAATTGGCAACCAGAAAATCATTCACAGACATCCCAATTGGTGTCGGGACAAATTTTTTCTCAACTCTCTCAACATACGCCCTATCAATAAGAGTTGAGATGATCGATGCGTAAGTTGACGGTCTTCCAATCCCCTTCTCCTCAAGAGTCCCGATAATTGACGCTTCATTATACCGTGGTGGCGGAAGTGTCTCGTGCGCGTCAGCTCGTGCATTTTTCAAATCCAACTTTTCAGCATTCACGAATTTAGGCAATTGATTATCCTTGAGCGCCTGGGGATTTAACTTCAAAAACCCGTCGAATACCAAAACAGACCCGGCTGCTTTCAATCTATAATCATTTCCGCTTTCTTTTTGATCTTTGATCTTTGATCTTTGATCTTGTGAGTCTACAAGAACACTTGTAGACTCAATTATCGCGTCTGCCATTTGGGAAGACAATGCTCTTCTCCAGATCAAATCATACAGCTTTGCATAATCAGCCCCCATTTGAGTACTTACTTCAGGGGACAAACGGCTAACCTGCGTCGGCCTTATTCCCTCGTGAGCTTCCTGCGCATTTTTCTGTTTTCCTGAAAAAATACGAGGCGAATCCGGTAAATATTTCTTACCATATTCTTTTTCAACGAAACCGCGTATCTGAGAAATAGCGGCTTTTGAAATTGCCACCGAATCTGTTCTGTGATAAGTGATAAATCCTTCTTCATAGAGTTTCTGCGCAAGACTCATCGTCCGTTTCCCCGGAAAGCCAAAGCGGCGTGAAGCCTCCTGCTGAAGAGTTGAGGTTGTAAATACAGGACCGGGGCTTCTTTTGACCTGTTTTTGTACTACGTCAGCAACGACAAAACTCTTCCCCTTAAGATCCTGTACTATGCTCTGTGCTTTGTCCTCACTATCAATTGTGGTTCTTGTGACGTTATATTCACCATCATATAGATCAAATTTTTCCTTTGCTTCAATTTTGGCGCCGTTGATCTCAATCAGCTCAAATTCCACAGGCTCACTTCCCCCTTTACCCTTCACGCTTTCCCCTTTTGCAAGCAAAGCGTGAATTGTCCAATAATTACTCTTTGAAAATTTCTCAATCTCCCGTTCACGCTCGACGATCATCCGGAGTGCCACACTTTGAACACGTCCTGCTGACAACCCCCGGCGTACTTTCTTCCATAGTAATGGTGAAAGTTCATAGCCTACTAAACGATCCAAAACCCGCCTTGCTGTCTGCGCATCAACCAAATTCATATCAACCTCACGGGGATTGTCCATTGCCTCTTTTATGGCACTCTCTGTAATCTCGTGAAACGCTATTCGTTGGAATTTTTGATTTTTGATTTTTGATTTTTGATTTTCGCTAAGCACGTCTTTGACGTGTGAAGCGATCGCCTCTCCTTCGCGGTCAGGGTCAGTTGCGAGAATTACCGTATCAGCATTTTTGGCCAATTTCTTAAGCTCTGCAATAAGGCTTTTTTTATCAGCTATCACTTCATATAGAGGAGTAAAATTATTTTCAACATCTATACTCAATTTGCTCTTTGGCAAATCCATAACATGCCCCATGGAGAATTTGATTTCATAATCCTTTCCGAGAAATTTGCTGATTGTTTTTGCCTTAGTTGGTGACTCTACAATTACTAGATTTTTCATATTCTTACCCATTGCTACATTGCTAAATTGTTACATTGTTAAACGCAAAAGTAAAGTATTCTCAACAATGATGCAATACAACAATTGAACAATCGTTATAACGATAGATTATACAGTAGTTGTCAAGCCTTGCCTATAACCATGCAAGGCATAGACCCGCAGAAGTGCAAGCGTAGGCGGGTCAAGTAGTCATAAGGAGGTTACGGCGTTATGCAAGGAGGTGTAATTGTAGGCGGCGCAGGTGTTGGAGCTGTTGGGTTTCCCAATATTGACTGGATGAAATCATTGATTTGCTGCCTGAGACTTTGTACCCAATTCAAAATTTGTTGGATAAAACCGGGGTCTCTTGGATTTAGACAGGGATCAGTGGGATTCGGATTAACTGGTGGGCTTATGCTTGGCTCTCCTGTCAAACCGGGTGGTTGCGTTATAACCTGGGTTGGATTGATTATGTGACCCGTGGGAGTGGGAGTTGGAGTCCCACAAATGCTATTCGGTGAACCCCCACAGACATATGTGGGAACTGGATTGGTAGGGTTAGGTCCAGTTGTGGGATTTTGAATAATTGGAGTCTGAGTGGGTCCAACTGTCGCTGTTGGATTAGGATTTGATGATTGTTGACATATACCGGTATTGCCATGACGTATCTCAGGATTATTTCCGCCCTGGCTATCTATTGCGTAAACAAAAATGTCATGTGCCTTACCATCGCGGTATTTCGCAGGCAAGGGCCAGTCAAAGCCGTGAATACCGGTTATGCCCTTTACACTATTTACATCAGGCCGGTCAACTGAGGTAGGACCAAGGTCATAGCCTTCTGCACCCAGAGTACCGAATACACCATTTATATACACATGGACTGAGATGCTCTTTCCCGGCTCATCAGGATCAAAAGCCCAACCACGAACTTTGTCACAAGTTAGGTCATCAACTGCCCCTTGGGGTTTCTGATTAAGTGCAGCCTCCGCGTTCACCCGCCCATGCTGCCAGAACGATCCGGTTCCCGGAATCTTATCCGCCGTACTAAGTACTCTATCAACTACCTGCTGATTGGAAAAATTAGGATTTGCAGCCCGGATCAGCGCGACAACTCCCGCAACCATAGGCGATGCCATTGAGGTTCCCGACATATACTCATAACCGCCGAAGACTGTCGAAAAGATTTCATTACCAGGAGCCGCAACATCAACCCATGAACCATAACTTGAAAATCCAGCTTTTTGATCTCTGTTATCAGTTGCTGCAACTGAAACTACATTGGGATATGCAGCAGGATACATTAGGCCCTGAACTCCATTACAAAACTTGGCATTATTTGGATTTCCGCAATTCCCCGCTCCAGCAACCAGCACTGCGCCCTTATTCCATGCATAAGCTACAGCTTCTCCCAATGTCTGGGAGTTATATTTATCTCCAAAACTCATATTTATAACATTCGCACCATTATCTGCAGCCCATGTAATAGCACTTGCTTCATCTGACACTTCTGCTTGGTTTGCATTCTCGCCGTCTGTTTTTGCGATCAAAAGCTGACATTCTGGACAAACACCTGAGATACCCGGGCCATTATTGGCACCTGCTGCGATAATACCGGCAACATGCGTTCCATGCTTGCCGTTGGTGAATGAGTTCTCTATAAAAACTTTCTGTCCCACAACTTTCCCCACAAACTCCCCATGCCCAAAATCAAGCCCATTATCAATAACTGCGACTTTAATACCAGCTCCTTTTGTTCTATCCCATGCTTTCTCAACTTTAATATCAGCGTTTGGTGTCCCGGTCTGGCCTTGGATGCTCTGTCCTGTATTTTTAAGCCCCCACTGCTTACTAAATTCCGAATCATTGGGAATGAATTGAAGACGAGTAATGTGATCATATTCCGCATACTGTACAATTCCATCTTTTGTAAGTTGATCTTGAATACTTTTTTCCTGTCCCCGAGGCACCTCCACAACTTTCACGTTTATTCCAGAAATTGTTGATTGAATCCTCGCATTGTACTTTGTAAGATGATTATTTATCTCTGGGTCAGTCATCCCTTTTTTAAACTTGACGTTAATCTGGCCCTGTACGTAATCCTGCCCTGGAATTAATTTTGGGGTGGGAGTTGGGGAAAATTTGGCTATATCCACCGGGTTTTGCTGAGAATTAAAGCTTAAAACCAAAATTATTAGTAAAATAAAGGCGGTTGCAGCAATTCCAAGCATAAATCGGCGACTCCGGGGGTTTATCTTTTTAATTGCGGATTTAATTTTGGAAATCATACCAGCTTTATTTAGCGTATTAAATAGCGGGTGGAAAGTCAATAAATTCTTCCTGTCTTACAGCGTTATGCAAGGAGGCGTGAGTGGTCGGCAAAGTATAAGTGTGGAAAATCCAACTATTCCTCTTCGCCACAATCAGGGCTCTATTGGATCTCCATCCTCATCCAGAAGAGGAGTTGTAGGAGCAACCGGCGGGGCTGTTGGAACTACTGGGTTCTGAATACTTGAAGGGATTGCGTTTGGTGTCGTTGGAATAATCACACTAGGTTGAGGGAGATTCGGATCCGGAGAAATAATTGGCGGGTTGGGAACCGGGTTTTGTCCCTGATCACAAGGAATAGCGGGAGGAGTTCCACGTCCTATCAATTGGAATATTTTGTTGAGGAGATCCCTGATTAACTGAAGTATGCTATCAATAAACCCTCCTCCGCTATTGTTGCATTGATCAGTTGGAGGTTGGGTAATTGGCGGAGTTACACCGGGAAAACCGGTGATATCAGGCCCCTGACTGATTGTAGGATTTGGTCCACCGGTGGGACCAGGACCACCAAGTGTAGGTGTGGCACAGATGCTATTTGGCGACCCTCCGCAAACGTAGGTAGGCACAGGCTCTGTAGGACCACCTGTAGCCGGTGGAACCAGTGTAATTGTTGGTCCAAGTGTTGGTGTTAAATTTGGGTTTGTGTTTGTGGCTCCAACAGCCGCAGCAGCATTTACCCGTCCGTTTTGCCAGGCGCTTCCTGTGCCCCCGATAGGATCAGCTGTTGCATACAACCGGTCAACAACAGCCTGATTTGATGTACCGTATGAAGTTGTCCAGATCATAGCCACAACCCCCGCAACCATTGGAGACGCCATGGAAGTTCCGGAAATGTAATCATAGTTAAGAGCAGTTCCTTTGGAGTTCTGGAGGGCATATGAGTGGGTTGGGAATGTAGAATAAATATCCTTCCCCGGTGCGGCAACCATTACCCATTGACCATGATTTGAAAATGATGCTCTTTGGTCTTTATTATTAGTTGCCCCAACAGCAACAACGGGTGAAAATCCACCCGGATAAAATTTATCTGCTCTGTTGTCATTTCCTGCTGCTGCGACAAGAACCGCACCCTTACCCCATGCATATCCAACCGAGTCTTTCAAAGTATTGTCTGCATCGTAGCCTCCAAGACTCAAGTTTATAACTTTTGCCCCATTATCTGCTGCCCATATAATTCCTTCAGCTATTTTAGAGTATGGACCGTTCCCGGTGTCATCAAGAGCTTTGGCTATCATAAGCGTACAATCAGGACAGACACCGCTCATGCCCTGAGTATTATTTGTTACAGCTGATAAAATTCCGGCGACATGGGTGCCATGCCCGAATTTATCATCAATTGTACTAGTAATTAACACTTTTTGTGCCACTATTTTTGAGGCGAATTCAGGATGATTAACGTCAATTCCCGTATCGATAATTGCGACCTTGACACCGCTGCCCTTTGTCGTATCCCAAGCTGTTTTTATGCGGATATCGGCATTTGCTGTACCTGTCACACCTTTTACAACTTGACCCGTATTAAAAAGCCCGTATTGTTTGGGAAAATCAGTATCATTTGGGTCAAATTGTGTGCGCCCTATAAAATCAAGGTCTGCGTATTTTACAATCCCCTCATCAGTCAACTGCTTTCTTATAGCATTTTCTTGTCCAACCGGTACCTCAACTACCTTTACATTTATGCCTGGAATTGTTGATTTTATACTAGCACTGTATTTGGCAAGGCTTTGATTGATTTCCTGATCAGTAAGACCATCTTTGAATTTGACATTTATCTGTCCCTCTACATAATCCTTACCCGGAGTCAGCACCCGCGGCGTCGGGGTTGGTTGGACCGAAGTGTTTTGCTGAATCTGTCCGGCGCGGTATTGCAGCGTTGTAAGTATTAATGTTAAGAAGAATACTGAAAATACAGCAACAATGAACACCTTGCTGTGGGCCTGCCTGCCGGCAGGCAGGGATTTAAATCTCTGCAGTAAGGCTTTTATCTTCTCAATCATTTTTTTTGGCTTTTTACGCGTTGTCCCGTATGCCTTAGCCGCGTTTGACGCGGACGCGGTGCGTTTCATATATATTCTAGCGTATTAGAAATCCCAAGAGTTGTCAAGAAAATTCTCTGCCCTCTGACCTTGTTGGCATTAGAATTATTTTGCTACTTTGAAGTTACTAACGTCCCCGGGGTTAAGTAGAAGACTCCATCCATCACTAAGACTCTTGCGGTAATACAGTGCTCCTGAGTTATTTGTTGCCGCTATTAGCCCATTGCTGACAGAGACTGCCTTAGCATCGCCACAGTTGAGTAGTAGCCTAAACCCGCCGCTTAACGCGCCGTCTTTAGCGTATAAAGCGCCACAACCATTGATGACAGCTACTCGGTTATCTGAAACATCAATACTCTTTGCATCGCCGCAGTTGGTTTGCAACTGCCAAGAGGCTGTTGCGAGATCGCCTTCTCTTACGTAAGAAGCTCCACAGCCGGTGATTACCCCAATACGGTTGTTACTAACTGAGACAGCTTGGGCATCCCCGGCATTAAGGATTTTCGTGAAAGCTCCTGTAATTCCTCGCTTGACCCACAACTCCGAAGCGCTATTGATTACTGCAATCCAGCTATCTGACACATCCATTGCTTTGGTATCGCCGCAGTTGGTTTGAAGCACCCGTCCGGCAGTACTTGCTAGGTCACCTTCTTTGACATAAAAAGCGCCGCAGCCATTTATAATGCCCAGCCGATTATTACTGATGGCTACCGCTTTAGCATCTCCATTGTTGAGCACCTGACTAAAGCCGCTTGCGCTATTTCTTTTGACAAATAACCCACCGGCACCATTGATAACTGTAACCCAGCTGCCTGAAGCATCAGCTACTTTAGCATCACTACATTTGGTTTGCTGGTACCAGGGACCGCTGATATCACCGGCTTTGACATAAGCGCTACCGCAACCATTGACTGCTGCAATCAGACTTGCTGTTGTAAATGACTGCGGAATTGAGCTAGTTGGGGGGTTAGTTGGTGCAGTAGTCGGTTGAGGAGGCAACGGTGTTGGGTTTGAGCCGGAAGTTCCTGCAACCTGAGCCATAGCACGCCCTGCATCAATCCGGCCGGAGCCAAAAGTCGTGTCCCTGCCAACTGTACCCAGATCTTGGGCTGTTGATCTGAGAATCTGGCGGATATCTTCATGAGTAAGGGATGGCTTTTTGGAGAGCATCAGAGCAGCAAGTCCCGCAACATGAGGGGCTGCAAAGCTAGTCCCATTATGCCAGCAAACATAGTTATAGCCCCCTGAAGTAACTCCGCACATTGGCGAAACATTGGATACAATAGACAGGATATTTATTCCCGGTGCTACTACATCAATTTTGGGGCCGAAGTTGGAGAAAGAAGCTTTTTGATCATATGGATCAGTCGCGCCAACAGTAATTGCCCAAGTTGCATTTGCTATGGCATTGGTTGATACATCTCTATTGTCATTGCCTGCAGCCGCAACTACTGTCATACCGCGGTCGTGTGCATAATTAACAGTGTCATTGAAGATTTGTGAAGTGCAGTTGCACCCTATACTTATATTAGATATCTTAGCTCCATTATCAGCTGCGTATCTCAATCCCTTTGATATATTATCCAGACTGCCCGAACCAGTGTTATTCAAAACTTTTATAGCCATTATCTTTACCCGCCAGTTTGCTCCCGGAATTTTATTGCCATTGTTGCCGGTTGCGCCCAGAATACCTGCTACATGAGTTCCATGTCCATTGTCGTCATTTGGATCACTGTCGTTATTC
>DATLNW010000003.1:0-7554 GCA_035536575.1 Lysobacterales bacterium | reverse complement strand
AAAAGGCATAGGTGATTTTTCAACAAAATCTTTATATAATTCTTGGAAAAAATACTTTTCTCCCCAAAGAGAAATCATTCCGGCTTCCGGATCACGGCCGACTTCGCCGAGATAAACAGTCCCGTTTTCATCAATACTCATGACTCCCTGATCACCGGTTGTATATCTAAGAAAAATGCTCCCATCATCTCTAAATGTGGTGATCAATAGATTACCTTTTTTTCCAAAAATTAAGTTGCCGTCATCATCAACAACTTCAACAAGTCTGTCATCAAACATTTTGTATTTAAAATCCTCTTTTTTGTCCCCAGGATTATAGATGTACAAACCCAAATTTCCTGTATCGGCCTGGCTGTATGATACAGAAAATCCTGGTTCTTTACCGAATATGCTTTTTACTCGAGCATGCCAATCATCCAGTTCTTCAATCGTCACAGGTTCTGAATTAAGGTCTATAAATAATTGCTTGTCTTTTAAGGATTCTGCAAGTTGTGGATCTTTCTCAATCATCTTTTCTAGATCATGAATATATATACGGAAACTGCTAGTATCACTTGAGAAAAGAACCATGTCATGTTCTTTGATGCCCTCTATAGCTCCTTGAGAATCAGGGTATAGCACTAGACTTGTGTCAGGACGGATCATTCTTGCACCGGTGGTAATTGCAAATAACTCACCCGAATCCCAGTTGCCATGAAGAATAGTTGGATTTGTACTTTTTCGTATAGCTTCAGCCAATGCTCCCTCGAATTCAACAAAATTTTCTTTATTTGAGCGATAAAATTCTTTCTTCTTTCCGGTCGTACCACCGGAAAATTCTATTACCATCTCGCTCATATCACCTGTAAAAAACTGCATAGAATCAACTCGTACTTGAGATTGTTGAACTACCGGAACATTTTTAGCAAATATATCGTAGTCAAAATTTGATTCATGTAAACTAAGCGGCATTAAATGTTCTTGGCCATATTTCGTATTATACGCAGCGCTTAGAGTTCTTTTAAGCTTGGGTAGTTGTGTGTTGAAATATTGTTCATATCGAGTTCTATTTTCACTTTCTTTTTGATCTATGATTTTTCTTCTTTCAAAACCTTTCCTGATAAAATTTCTAATTTGTTCAGGTTTTGTATGGGTTCCATAACCAATTCGAAGCCTCTCAGCTGCGGGATCATAAAACGATTCGTAACTGGTAATCATTGTGTTATTCAAGCCAAAACTCATGCCTTCTACTACGCCTTCTGTGTTTTCTTCATTGCCAATTTGCAATAACAATTCCCTCAAATCTTCGTTGGGATTATAATCCTTAGGCGGAATTAAATAACCAATATAATCATAATTATCGACACCCCATCTCTCTTCCTGTGGGATTTCTGATTGCAGTTCACTCAGTTCAGCAGCAACAGCTGTTCCCAATTCCTGTGCGTGCTTGATGTTTCTTTGGAATTCTATTCTGTCTATCCGGGGCATGTTAAGAATTCCTAGAGGCGTTAATGTGCCTCGTTTTGTCACCAAACCATCCTGTAAAAGAGGTGTGAGATTGGGATCTCCCCAGTATAATATATCACCAAAGAAATAATTTTGTCCTCCACGTTGGTGCTTAGTTAAGCTTGCAGTTTCAAATATGTTAAGATTTGGAGGCAGCTCTTCATTACCTTGAAAAGAAGCATAAAGTGGATTATAAGTGTTATCACAGATTAGAAAGTAGGGAATGTCTGGATTTTCAAATGCTTTTCTTTTTATTTCGGCTAGGACTTTTTCCCTTTCTGCAGCATAACCCTCTGGAAAATCAATTCCTGACACTCCGGGCCCGTAATTAACAAAGAATACAGTAGCTTTTTCCCGGGAAGTTGGATCAGTATCAGAAGTAGTTGAAAAAACCATATCGATGTCTTTATGGTTTTCAAAGAAGAATCCCGGCATACGATACGCACTTGGTTTATTCCCCGGTTCATGAGTCTCGTAATAATTTTTAATAGCATCAATCACAGCACCATTTGCGCTGATTCCTGAGCGTGAAAGAAGTACTTCGGGTTGACCAAATAATATATGTTCACGCCCCAATACTTTTGCATAGTGCTCCTTATTTCTTCTTAATAGTTCCAAATCCTCGTCAATATCTCCCTCAACCCATCGCTGTCCTTTTCTGGCAAGTAATTTTTTTTGCCTATCGCCTCTGCTAATTTCCAAATGTGTTAAATCCCAAAATTCCTTCTCTTCAGTTAAAAGAAATTGCGTGCTTGGAGTAGTTTCACTTGTTGTACCGGATCTATCTATCAGATCGTAATCATAGTCTGAATCAAAAAGAGCCTTACCTTTTTCAAGAAAAGAATGCCAAACTTCTTGACGCGGAATTTCAGACAAAGGGTGTAGGCTTTCTGTAATAATTTTAATTTTTTCAAGGGCTTGTTGATCTTTCTCATCATATTTTAAAGAAGAGAGTATGCCGACATACTTATCATTTAGACGAAATGCTTTTGGTGGCCATTCATTATTGCCGCTAAAATTATTTAGCTCTTCTTGTATTTCATCAAAAGTCATAAACTCCAAGCTTCTGGACCAAGGAGTATTGATTTGGAATACTTTAAATTCTTCTGAAGTCATAAAGTATGGATTCTTAAATTCATCAGGATTGTCATATCCATATTTTGCTAAAACATCTTTGGGTATTTCCGGAAGAGGTAATTCCCCGGCAGAACCCTGATATCCTTGCCGTTGATAATCTGCCTTTCCTTTCCCTGTAATTTGAGTTGAGCTTATATTGTTGGCAGCAAATAAATCAAGAAGAACGCTTGTTGTTCTTATTGCACGTTGTGCAAATTCATTATTACTGCGTAAAGTTTTATCACCATAGCTATTTTTAACTAGATTTATATATCTCCGTATGACAATTTGAGCTTCTTGAGAAAGTTTTTCATGGCCCTCAGTAGAGTGGTCAATTAGTAAATTTTGAAGTGTATTATAGCAAGCAGCAAGTTGCTCCTCAGGCGTTGCATCTGGCAAAAATTCTTTTTCAGCCCTTTTTTCGCTGCCTTGTCTTTCACTATGATTTAGTCTTATTTCCTCTCCCTTTTCATGAATGAAATCTCTTGTGTTTTTTTCAGCTGCTTTAGGTGTATCTTCACTTTCGTGTTTTTCTTGAGGAACTATTTGTATTCCGTCGGGCATAGTCGGTGGTTACTCTATTATTGAAGAATTTATGCTTATTTGCAAGCATTGTAGCAATAAGCTATTCTTTAAATATGGACAAGCAATTGTTTTTTGGATATGGGGCGAATCGGAATAGAAGTAAGATCACACAAATAATCGGTAAGGATCCGGGGGAGGGTGTGGGAGCAATTCTTGAAAGTTACTCACTTCACTTGCAAAAGCTGGATCAAATTCCGGATCCTGCTCAGTCAGATCTTAAAGATATTTTCGGGAACGGCTTTAGTGCATACACAATTAGACCTGGTAAGGGATTTGTTGCAGGGATAGTTTGGTCTGTAACTGAGGAGGAACTGAAAAAAATAAAAGAATGGGAATATGTCGGGAATTGGCGGGATATTCTCGAAGTAACAGTAAAATCAGAAGATTTTTATACAGTAAAAGTGCTAACAGAAAAAGTTATGGATATATATCCTGTCTCGGAAAGAGTTGATGGAATAATTTATAGTGAGCTTGAGTTCACAGAGTTAAAAAAGGGAAAACAAAAAGATGAATACTACACAAAAGTGCAACTTGAAAAAATCCGCAAGCTAATTTCTCAACAAAAAAAGTGAGACAAAAAAATTAGTTGAATGCATCTGATAAATAAACTATAATTTATCAGTGAGTAATCAGACACAGACTTGTGAGAAGTGTGGAAAACAATTTCTGATAATTGAGCAGGAAGAAAAGTTTCTTCAGGAGAAAAATTTACCCCTTCCCAAAAATTGCCCTACATGCAGACAGACGAGGCGGCTTAATTTAAGAGGAGGGGACCGGCAGCTTTTTAAAACAACGTGTCAGAAGTGCGGAGAAAACATAGTGGTCGCCAAAGATCCGGAAAAAGTCAAAAATCCAATTTACTGTCGGAAGGATTATGACCAGTATTTTATTGATAATGATCCGATAATCACAGATCCACTACCCGAAGTTTGATATGACAACTGATGCCTTTTTTAAAGAGTTTCAAAGGATAATTTATACACAGCCAAAACTTGAAACACACGTTCTTTATTCCCAAAACTGCAAAAATTCAGATCATGTTTTTGATTCAAAAAATTTAGAGTATTGTTTTGACACATCAGCAAGTAGCGATTCGTCTTATCTCTTTGATTGTCACCTTGCTACGGAAAGCATGGATTGTGATTATACTGTTGAGGCAGGATCATGTTATGAATGTATGGATGTAGTTAGGTGTCATAATTGTTCATACGTTAACAAGGCAAACGATGTCCAGGATTCTATGTATTCATATGATTTGAGTAACTGTCATGATGTTTTTGGTTGTGTTAATTTAACAAACAAATCATATTGTATATTTAATCGCCAGTTCACCAAAGAGGAATATTTTGAAAAGGTAAAGCAATATAAATCGCTCCCGCCTGAAAAAATACTTGAGATGCTGGAGGAGTTAAAGCTTAAATATCCAATTACCCAAAGCGCTTCGGAGCATAACGTCAACTCACCTTTTGGCAATAATGTATATTACTGCAAAAATTGTTACATGTGTTTTGACGCTGGGAGATGTGAGGATTGCGGGTATCTTTTTGATTCGTTTGATGTTAAATTTTGTTATGATACTACTTACCTCGCGCAAAATGCTGAGATGTCTTATCAAATAGTCGGATCAACGCATATGTTTAATTGTAATTATGTTATTAATTCTGAGAATTGCCAGGACAGCTCGTATCTGTATAATTGCAAAGGGGTAAAAAATAGCCTGGGTTGTGTGGGCATGCAATACAAACAATACTGCATACTTAACCGCCAATTCTCAAAAGACGAATACGAAAAAATTAGTAAACAGATCATAGGAGAGCTTAACAGTAAAAATCTTGAATGGGGAAATATATCTGTTTAAATTAGCGGTTCCGGAAAGTCATCAGTTGCCCCTCTATCATCGATTACCGACTCGGCTGCACTTGACCATTTATCAATTCTTCTCTCAACAGCAACTCTATTATCAGCGAATTTTTCCTGGGTTCTCCCGATTATGTCATGTGAGTAGTCAAATTGGGCAGTAGGCGTGTCAATAGTTCTTGCAGAAAAAGGACGGGTGGTCCTGCCACGGACCGACATTTTTACATACATTTCCCGGGCTTCAAGGCCAAGAATATCTTCTTTTGTAAAAGTGGGAGTGAATTCATTGGCCAGATACTTAGCATCATCCCCACCTGTTGCAAACACAAAAAGTGAGGCAACATTTCCAAAAACGCTTGATTTTATATCTTCTGATAATTGGTCAATGTACTGATGGGCAATTGTGAGATTTAGGCGGTATTTTCTGGATTCTGAAAGAATTGATTGAAATGCTTCAGTTGCAAAATTCTGAAATTCGTCAATGTAGAAATAAAAGTCCCGCCTTTCAGACTCCGGTATATTTGCGCGGGAGAGTGCCGCTTGCTGGATTTTGGTGATGAACATTGATCCTAGAAGCGCTGCATTTTCCTCACCCAATTTGCCTTTTGAAACATTAATAATAACAATTTTACCTTTATTCATAAATTCCGAAAAATCAAGCGCATTTTTTTGCTGTCCTACCATATTTCGGATAATAGGATTACTGATAAATTGCCCAACTTTATTAAGAATAGGGACAATGGCCTGGGTCGAGTACTGTTCATTCCATGAAGCAAATTCATTCGCCCAGAAGGCTTTGACGACAGGATCTTTAAGCTGAGCTATTACGCGGTGGCGGTATTTCGTATCAGAAAGCATACGGGGAATACCCAATATATTTGAATCAGGGGTCTCAAGAAGCGCCAGGATAATGTACCTAAGAATGTGTTCCATTCGTTCGTTCCAATCGGAGGAAAAGATTTTTTTAAAAATTGAGATAAAAAAATAGGCTATATGTTGGCGCTTCTCGTAATCACGGGTATACTCAAGCGGATTAAACGCAATTGGAAAGTCACGGTCTGCCGGATTTACGTATATAACATCTTTTACTCTTTCCTTCGGAACTTGCTTAAGTACAGCCTCAGCCAAGTCTCCATGGGGGTCGATAAGACACAGTCCCCGGTTATTCTTAATATCAGAAATCATAAGCAGTTCAAGAAAGCGGCTTTTTCCAACACCTGTCTTTCCTATGACGTACATATGGCGTCTTCTGTCTTCCTGCAAAATCCCAAAGCGGATTCTGTCATTGCGGTAATTAGTTTCTCCAATTACAGATAATGACTCAGCGCTTGTCCCTTCTCTGGGCATAATATCAGGTGCAGGCGCGCGTTTTGACTCTGTCTCAACAATATTTGAGACAATGTTCCCTTTGTATGGGAAATGATAAAGCGTAACAATTTCAGGAATTGACCATAAATCTCCTGTTTCAAATACACGGGCATTAAAAGCCTTTTTCAAGTTTTTGGGAACAAAAAATCTTGGTTTTTTAAGCTCATTTTGTCCTTTCACGCTTTTAAAAAGATTTATAAGAGTGTGAAGTTTTACTTTAGCAATTGATATGTTTTCAGCAGTATACGCAATCCTTAATTTACCAAGATACAAATCCTGCTGAATTTTTTGCTGTACCGGACTATCAGTTGCTCCACGATCAATATGCTGTGCCCAAAGTGGCCTGATTCCTTTCTCCCATGATTTGGAACCGACGCGTTTTAAAATTAGTTGGATAGCTGCTTTTTCATTTTTTTCTGTTTTTGATAATACAGCTGATATATTTTTGAGCAGGTCTTCATCAAGATTTTTATATGTTTTAATAGGATTTATGCTTGAGTGTTTGAATTTCATAGAAACGACAGCTGTGTGCTCTGTCCAATGAGAGAAATAATCTTCTTTTTCCTCAATTTCAGCATCCGGGTACTGGGCATAGAGTTGGGATTCAAGAACAGCCTTATAGGTTTTTGGGATAACTATATAAAATTTAAGAAATTGATCGCTTGAGACCATCTCCAGACTAAGATATGTTCCGGTTGGTAAAACCCTGTGTAAAGAACGCAAAAAAGCTTCCATTGCTTCTTCTTTTTGTCCGCTTCCTGGGGGAATTTTGATGGAAAGAAATGAATTTTCTTTACGAGTTAGGTTTCGCTCAAGCTGCTTGGTAAAGAATGCTTTCACTAGAATTCTCCGAAGCAAAATTGCAGAAATTATAAGCCCGATCAGTGTTCCAATTAAAAAACCTATGATACTTAAAGTACTTTGAAGAGCTGAGGTAACTTGTTCCATGGTTTTAGTATATCATTACTCAATTGATATTTATTAGTCCCCGGATCTTTGGAGGAAAGTGGGGATTGTTTGAGGAACGGGAGTGGGTTTCTCAGTAGGCGCGGGTTTTTCATAATAGCTTGAGTTTGTAACGACTGAAGATTTTCGCAGGAGCAGAAAAACAGAATAGATGGAGAGAAGAATAATTGCAGTCAT
>DATLNW010000002.1:0-2838 GCA_035536575.1 Lysobacterales bacterium | reverse complement strand
TTGATAAAATAAAAAAAGGAATACTTTCTTTTTCAGGATCGAAAAGAAGACTGGAATTTGTCGGCAATCTATCAACTGGTGCAATAGTGTATGATGATTACGCGCATCATCCTACAGAAATCAAAAAAACACTTAAAGCTCTCAGGACTCAGTATCCCAAAAAGAAAATAATTGCTATATTCCAACCCCATACCTACTCAAGAACAAAAAACTTGTTCGAAGAATTTATTACATCATTTGATTCTGTTGATGTAGTTATTATTACTGATATTTATCCTTCACTTCGAGAGGAGCCCGATCCGATCATTTCCTCCATGCTCTTGGCAGACCGATTAAGCAATAGACATAAGGATGTATTGTACTTGGCAATAGCTGGGGATGTGGTAAAATACTTGAACGAAAAGAGATTTAGATCCGATACGGTAGTAGTTACGATGGGAGCCGGGGACATATATAAATTGCATTCGCAATTGAAATTTGAATAGTATGGATAAATTTATTATAAAAGGTGGAAATAAACTAACAGGAAACATTAGCGTAACGGGTGCGAAAAATGCTGCACTTAAGGCCCTTGTTGCTGCTTGCATGACTGATGAAAAAGTGAAGATCCACAACGTACCGTTAATCTCAGATTTTTTTGTAATGGTTGATATCATGAAGGATCTGGGGGCAAATGTAAGTTTGAAGGGTCATACGGTAACAATTCAGATGAAGAAGATTTCTCATTTCTCAATTCCCCTTGATAAAGCAGTACTCGCACGAACCTCCTCAATGTTTATTGCCCCACTTTTGGCCCGCGCCCATGAGGCGATAATCCCAAACCCCGGCGGTTGCCGCCTGGGTGCCAGACCAATCGACAGGACCATAGATGGAATTAAAAAAATGGATGTTGATATCACATATCATAGCGAGGATGGTTATTTTCACGCAAAAATCGCGTCTACGTCAAACGTGGCTGGAGCAAACGCGACTGGCGCAAAACGCTTAAAAGGTGTAAATTATACTTTTGAAAAGAACACCCATACAGGGACTGAGACAATGATTCTGGCAGCAGTACTGGCAAAAGGAACGACAGTGTTGGAAAATGCAGCGGAGGAGCCTGAGATAGACGATATTATCTCGTTGTTAAATTTAATGGGCGCAAAAATTAACAGATCAGGAAAACGCCAGATAACAATAATGGGGGTTGAAAAATTGCATGGTGCTGAATTTACAATCAGTCCTGACAGAATCGAAGTCGCTACATTTGCAATTGCTGCGGTAATAACAGGCGGGGATATCTTTATAAAAGACGCAAACAAAACAGCCATTGGAGCATTTTTGGATAAACTCAGGGAGACGGGAGCCGGGATTGAGATAAAAGATAATGGTATACGGTTTTACGCAAATGGAAAGCTGAATTCGGTTAATATTGAGACCGGGATACATCCGGGTTTTCTTACAGATTGGCAGGCTCTGTGGGGAGTTCTTATGACACAAGCGGATGGAGAATCGATAATCCACGAAACCGTATTTGAAAGTAAGCTTGGGTATATAAAAGATCTAAAAAGAATGGGCGCCCGGGCAAAATTATTTAATCCAGAAGTAAAAAATCCTGAAAAAACATATAATTTTAATTTGGAAGATGACGGTCCTGGGAATTTTCACGCTGTTAAGATAACAGGACCTAAGAAGCTTCACAATGCAGTTATGACTACTTTGGATATAAGAGCAGGTGCTGCAGTAGTGCTTGCAGCGTTATGCGCAAAGGGGACATCAGTAATTTTTGGGATTGAGAAGTTGGATCGCGGATATGAAAAGTTTGAAAAAAGATTATATGATCTCGGAGCAAACATAAAAAGAGTTACAGAGGAATAAGTTATGATAAACAACAGAAAACTCGGAGCGATAATTCTGGCTGCAGGGCGGGGAAAGCGGATGCAGTCTAAAAAAGCTAATAAAGTTACATTGCACCTTGCGAATAAGCCATTAATTCTTCACTCAATTCATTTGCTTGAAAAAATGAAATTTGAAGAAATAGTTGTACTAGTCGGCTATGCAAAAGATTCCGTAAAAAATGTTTTAAAAGAATCCAATGTCGTTTTTGCTGAGCAAAAAAAGCGTTTGGGGACAGGGCATGCCGTAAAAGTCGCATTCAAAAGTTTGGACCTTAAAATTACTGACGTACTTATTATTTATGGAGATGATTCTCATTTTTATAATGAAAAGATTATTTCAAGTCTTATTAAAGAACATTATTTAAAAAAAGCAAGTATAACTTTTTTGACAATAACAGTTGCAAATCCATTTGGACTTGGGCGAATTGTACGAGATAAGTCAGGAGAAGTCATGGCAATTACAGAGGAAAAAGATGCAACTGAAAAGATAAGAAAAATCAAAGAGGTTAACCCTGCATGTTATATTTTTGACGTTGAATTCCTTAAAAAATATTTACCCAAAATACCAAAGAGCAAAGTTACAGGTGAGTATTATCTAACAAGTCTGATTGATATTGCAATTAAAAATGCTGAAAAGATAGCGACTTTTAAAGTAAAAAATATGCCATGGAGAGGCGTAAATACAAGAGAAGAGCTTTTGGAAGCAGAAAAAATATACATGAAATTAGTTGATTAACTCTTTATAAATGGTTATAATTAATTTTCATGGAGCGACTACTCGGGCTAATCATATTATCCTTTGTTTTGACAGCAATTTTAATTGTTCCTTTTATTGATTTTCTCTACCGCATAAAATTGCGAAGAGCTCATCAGGCAACCCGGGATATGTTTAACAAGAGAACTCCTCTTTTTGATAAATTTAATTCTTGGAAGGTAGGAACTCCTTTTGGTGGTGGGATTC
>DATLNW010000001.1:0-6932 GCA_035536575.1 Lysobacterales bacterium | reverse complement strand
ATTACATCACTTGTCGGCATGGCTGTTTCTTTTCTTATGATATTTTTCGTAGTTCTCCCTCAGATTCTAAAAGGTCATGATCCGATTACCGTTGCAATTCTCAGCTCACTTGTCATCATACCTGTTAGTTTTTATATGACTCACGGGGTGAATAAGAAAACAACAAGCGCAGTAATGGGTACTGTAATTTCTCTGGTGATAACGGGATTACTTGCCAATTTTTTCGTTAACATAGGGCATTTGACAGGCTTTACCAGTGATGAAGCGAGTTTTTTGGAGACTGCTAAAAAAGGAGCAGTGCAAATGAAGGGGCTTCTGCTTGCCGGTATCATAATAGGCGCACTAGGTGTGCTTGATGATATAACAATCTCCCAATCGGCAATTGTCTTTCAGCTCAGAAACACCTCAGAAAAACTAAAATTTTGGCAAGTTTATAAAAAAGCCATGGACATAGGACGTGACCACATAGCCTCCATGGTAAATACTCTTGTGCTTGTTTACACAGGCGCAGCGCTTCCTCTACTTCTGATATTTATTGACAATCCAAGGCCGTTTACTGAGATTATAAATTATGAAATGATTTCCGAGGAAATTATCCGGACTATAGTAGTGAGTATAGGATTAATTTTGGCTGTGCCATTAGTAACTTTAATAGCAGCTGTGTTGTCTGACCAAGAATTTAAAAGAGCCACAAAAGAAATCCTCCACTCTCTAAAATAGACATTTTGTGTTAATTCTGCTATAATTATGTAGTTGAAATAGATTTGAGCATCAGCTACATTTACCCTCAAAAGGTTTAAGTATTTTTGATTGCTCCTAAGAGAGACAATACTTAAACATCTCTACCTAATAATTCAATTTAAAAGTATGTATAAAAAATATAATAATTCGCGTTCATCTTTTGGACGTTCCAAATTTCAAAATAACAACAGAAACGGCTTTAAACCGCGTTTTTCAAGCAATGGACGAAATAATCAGGCGACTCAGAATATCGACATAAACCGGTTTGTGAAGCAGGCTGTTGGAGCTGGTGCAGTTGAACCATATAAGGCGGTTAACTCATTTATTGATTTTAAAATCTCAGAGTCGCTTAAGAAAAACATAATTGATAAAGGGTATACAATTCCAACCCAAATTCAGGATCAGACAATTTTACCTATCCTTGAAGGACGTGACGTGATCGGGATTGCCAATACGGGGACAGGTAAAACCGCCGCCTTTTTAATCCCACTCATTAACAAAGTACTTCAAAATAGCTTAGAAAAAGTTCTAATCGTGACGCCTACAAGGGAGCTGGCATTTCAAATAAATGAAGAGCTGATCGCTTTCTCCCGCGGCATGAATATATCTTCAGTTCTTTCTATTGGTGGTTCTTCTATGTTTCGTCAAGTTGAAAGATTGAGACGCAATCCGCAATTTGTGATCGGAACTCCGGGAAGGCTTAAAGATCATATTCAAAGAAAAAGCCTGAATTTGCAAAATTTCCGTAATGTCGTACTTGACGAGGTCGATCGTATGGTAGATATCGGATTTATAAAAGATATTAAGTTTATGGTCTCTCTTCTGCCTAGTCCAAGACAATCGCTTTTCTTCTCAGCAACAGTTGATCGTTCAACACGTGAGATACTGGGTGCATTTGTCAAAGATCCGGTTATTGTGTCGGTCAAAACAACTGAGACTGCAGAAAACATAAATCAGGACATTATTAAAGTAAAGCAGGGCCAAAAAGTTGACCAGCTTCACAATCTTCTGAGGCTTGAGGGGTATGACAAAGTTATGATCTTCGGACGCACAAAGCACGGTATTGAGAAATTAACAAAAATGCTTATTGAGCGTGGCTTCAGGGCTGCATCTATTCATGGCAATAAGTCACAGGGACAGCGGCAAAGAGCTCTTACTGAGTTCAAGCACGGACAAGTCCAATTGCTTTTGGCAACAGACGTTGCGTCCCGCGGACTTGATATTGATGATGTCTCACACGTTATAAATTATGACGTCCCTGCAACGTATGATGATTATGTTCACCGCATAGGAAGAACAGGGAGAGCGGGAAAGACAGGATCTGCCGTTACGTTCGTTGACTAATAATTCTTACCCACATCTTGCAAAATCCTCAAGTAAGTTTTACCTCCCAACTGGATAATAAAGCATGAAAGGAGGTAGTATATGGGATATGTATTAGGTTGGGTACTGGGTGTACCCCTAACTATACTTATTGGTATCTGGTTATTTACCCAACTTTTCTAGGTCGTTATTAGAATCAGTAACATTTGCTTGCCTCATGTCGTAAAAGACGTGAGGCAATTTCGCGTTATGCCCTGAACTCTTAAGCTCAGTCAGCCAATTTATCTATGAATAATTTAATAAACTCAGGTATAATTATAAAATGAAAACCTCGGTGCTTTTGTTTCTGACTGACATTCTGCCTGAAAAAAGGCGGTTATTTAACAAAATTGTAAAAAATAAGATATTTGGTAGTCTGCCAAATGAGAAAGTTTTTACTGAAATGAAGAAATCAGGAATTGAAGGAATTGAGGTATTGCTTCCAAAGCTTATTACAGCAGATGACATTCATGATCTTAAAGAAGTAATGGAAGCCAACAAGATGCAAGTTTTTAGCGTTCATCAGGCACTCCGCTTCCTTACCCAGACCAAACTTGCGGAAATTAAAAAATTATTTGATATTGCCCAATTGCTATCTGCTGAAGTAATTGTGCTCCATATGAATTCAGCCGGAAAACAGGTACTTGATCCGAAATATATTGCAGAAATTCACAAGCTTGAAAAAAATTACGGAATAAAGGTAGGATATGAAAATATGGAAAAACACGCCGGATCACTGATGAGCGGAATCGGGTGGGACGGGAAAAAATTTGGAGATTTGATGAAAAAAAATGGTTTTAAAATAACTATGGATGTGTGTCACATTGGTCAGTCAGGCGGAGATATACTTAATTTCTTGAAACTTAATATGGCCCGTATCGTAAATATTCATCTCAGCGATTATAAATCTCATTATCTCAATAATTCTATTAGGCCTATGCGTTTCAAGCACATGCCTTTGGGAAAAGGAGAGCTTCCAATCAATGAATTTCTAAAAATATTAAAAAATGAAAATTACCCCGGAATTTTAACTTTGGAAATCGAAACAGATCTAAAAGGGTTATTGGAAAGTGCAGAAATTATAAAAAACGCTACTTGATCAAATCAATTGCAATCCCCTATAATCCAATATTGTGACGCAGATACGTAAGTCAAGCTCATTTAATTTATTTGGATACAAGGTCCAAGTCATCATTTCACCCCCTAAAAAAGTAAATAATTATAAGTTTAATTTTCCCTCCCCACATGCACGAAATTTATTTGCCTTTGCGGCTACTTTGTTTTTCGTTACTGTCTTTGCTCATTGGGCGGTGAATACACTCACAAATGATGCATATCTTACAAAAGAGATAAATTTGCCTAAATCTGTCTATTATTCTTTGCTAGGACAGAAAAAAGAAAATAAAAAAATTGTAGAGCCAAAAGCAGATGGGATTGTCTTTCACGGTCCGCGGACTCATAAGAAAGTGGCGTTAACTTTTGATGCAGATATGACGCCTCAGATGCTAAAGGATCTAAGCTCGGGCACGGTCGAAAGCTATTATGATCGGAATCTGATAGATATTTTAAATCAAACAAATACAAAAGCAACGCTATTTTTAAGCGGAATGTGGATTGAGCATTACGGATCGGTCGCGCGCGAATTGCACTCAAATCCCCTATTTGAATTGGCAAATCATACCTATTCTCACCCCGGGTTTACGGGTGTGTGTTATGGATTGACACTTGTTGAAGAGTTGAGGAAAGTTCATGAACTCGAAAAAACACAAAAGTTATTAAAAGCAGTAACAGGATTTGACAATAAATTATTCCGTTTCCCGGGAGGGTGTTTCTCAAGTCCCGACCTGGACCTTGTTACCAAAACGGGACAAGTAGCAATACAGTGGGATGTGGCCGGACAGGACGGCTTCAATAGTGATACTCAAAATATAGTTTCCAATGTAGTTGATAATGCCAAAAATGGCTCAATAATTGTTATGCATATGAACGGCTACCCCAACGAACCTGTAACCTCCCAAGCTCTTCCTTTGATTATAACGAGTCTTCGGGAAAGAGGTTTCGAATTCGTGACCGTGTCCGAGTTACTTGATATGAAGCCAACTAACCCAGTAGTCAGGATCAACCAGTTATTAAGTTACCTAAAATGACAGTATAATATATGTTTGTACATGTATAGTAAGTTAACTTACTATACACAACTTCTTATTATGACCAATATACAGGCATACTAGTCATATCCAATTTATTGGATTTATTGCATCTTATAGCCTCATTTGGTATACTCCTTTACTGTTATGGGATATCTTGAAAGAAACGCCACAATAATCTCAGAGATAAATGCAAAGACAGCATCGGGTGAGGTCATTTTGCGCGGGCCTAAAGCAGAAGTAACTGCACGTGGAAATATGGCTATATTTTCTCCAATTGGGCATGTGCCTTCTGATGTTCTGGGTTCAGATTTGCATCTAGGAGTAAAGAGATATCATAGGCGAGGTTCGGAGTTTGGTAATGACCAGTATAGAGATGCTCTAGTATCAGATCTTGCTAGGGTAAGTGGAATAGCTGACAAAATTCCCTCCTTGACACGAGAAGTGCCTGTCGTTTTTGGATTAATAGCGACTAGAGATGGGAGTGTAGTTGGAATATTGGTAGAAGACTTTTCTCGAGGAGGAAGCGTAAATGTTACTTCTGTATCTGAGATGTCAGGAAGACAACTAGGTGTAATTCCATATGAATTACGTGAACTAATTCCCGGACTGGACGAAGAAGATTTGGCAAATGCTATTTTTTTAGTTGGAGACGAGCAAGAAAGAAGATTAGGGGATTTTAATCAACTTTTATACAGAATGAGTAATAGGCAAAGAAGAGAAATATTCCCTAACGAGGAAATAAGAGAAAGAGTAGAAGAATTTACGGTTTTTGTTGCGGGAGAAAGTATTTGAACATAAGTTGAGATTGCTTCGTCGTTTCACTCCTCCCTCCAAAGGCGGGCAAGCGCAACTGCACAATTTTTATTGCTATTTTTGGGTCAAAATGGTAAGATTAAACAAGGCCGCGGGGAGCGGTTTTTTTATATAAATAATGGATATTAGAAATGTTGCAATTATCGCACACGTTGACCACGGAAAGACTACTCTAGTTGATGCGCTTTTGCGTCAATCAAAGACTGATCTAAATAAAGAAGCAGAAGGACATGATCTTATCATGGACAGTAATGATCTTGAAAAAGAGCGCGGAATTACTATTTTCTCCAAAAACGCCTCAGTTGTCTGGAACCCAACGGCAGGCTCAGGGCAAGTTGATCCGAGTTTGGAAACTAAAATAAACATCATTGACACTCCCGGGCACGCAGATTTTGGTGGTGAGGTGGAGCGGGTCCTTACAATGGCTGATGGGTGCCTGCTTCTTATTGATGCCAAAGAGGGGCCCATGCCCCAGACCCGATTTGTTCTCAAGCACGCGCTTTCCAAAAAATTAAAAATTATCGTTGTTGTTAACAAGATTGATAGAAGTGACGCCAGGATTCATGAGGTTTTGGACAAAACGCTTGATTTGTTCATTGAGCTTGGAGCAGATGATGACACAGCGGACTTTCCTATATTATATTGCTCAGGAAAAGAAGGAAAAGCAGGACTTGAGGCAGATCTTTCTAAAATGACAGATATCTCCCCTGTTTTTAATGCGATTTTAAAACATGTCCCAAAGCCCTCAGGTGACCCTGAAAAACCTCTTCAGATTCTTATGACCACTTTGGCACGGGATGATTACAAGGGTCGGATTGCAACAGGTAGAGTTTATAACGGGATTGTTAAAGCAGGACAGGATGTTGTACATATCAACCGCCAGGGAGCGCAAAAAAAGTACCGTTTGACCTCACTCATGACTTTTCAGGGATTGGGAAGAGTTGATGCAACAGAAGTCTCAGCCGGGGATATAATCGCAATCTCAGGAATCCCTGATATCACAATTGGCGAGACGATCGCATCAGTTGAGAACCCTTCAGCGCTTCCTCTTCTGGCAATTGAGGAGCCCACAGTCAGGATGATTTTTAGAGTTAATGATTCTCCGATGGCCGGACGCGAGGGAGTATTTAAGACCTCAAGGCAAATAAACGAACGCCTTTATAAAGAGCTTGAGACTGATACTGCACTGCGAATAGAAGATACACCGGATGGGAAGTGGATGGTTTCGGGACGCGGCGAGTTGCATCTGGCGATATTTATTGAGCGTCTCCGGCGTGAAGGATATGAATTTCAGGTCGGGCGCCCTCAGGTCATTATAAAAGTCGTGGATAGCAAGAAGCTGGCTCCTTTTGAGAGGATTTTTATCGAGACCCCGCAGGATTACTCAGGGATCGTTATGCAAAAAATGGGTCTGAGAAAAGCAATCCTTGAGGATATGACGACTGATGAGAATAACATTGTATATATGGAGTTTGTTATCCCGACAAGTGCGTTTTTTGGTTATAGATCGGAATTTATCACTGATACACGCGGACTTGGAATAATAAATACAACTTTTTATAAATATGACGAAGATACCGGTGAGCCGATGAAGCGTGAACACGGATCTTTAGTTGTGCATGAGACAGGAGTCAGCAATTTGTACGGTCTTTTGAACGCTCAGGAAAGAGGGACGCTTTTTATTGAGTCAGCAGTTCCTGTGTACAAAGGACAGGTAATTGGTGAGAACTCAAGAAGTGAAGATATGAGTGTCAATGTCTGTAAAACCAAGCAGCTATCCAACATGCGTTCCAAGGGGGACGGGAAAGCGGACCATTTTGATGCGCCCCGTGTCATGACACTTGAGGACGCGCTTGAGTATATAAG